>NZ_JANLGG010000059.1:0-876 GCF_024655735.1 Aeromicrobium sp. 50.2.37 | reverse complement strand
CAGCGCCGCCGCCCAGGAACGGGTCAGCGCCGCGCGCGCCGAGGCCGCCCGTCTGATGGAGGAGGCGGCCCGCGAGCGCGCCGAGGTGGCCGCTCGCATCCGCGCCGACGAGGCCGAGCAGCGTGAGGTGCTGCAGGGTCGCCTGCGGGCAGCCGAGCAGGCGGCCGAGGAGCGGGTCCGTGCCGCACGCGAGGAGGCCGACCGGGTCACCGCGGAGATCGAGCGCGAGCGCCAGGCGGCGGCCGCGAAGATCGAGCAGCTGCAGAAGGAGGCCGACGAGCGCGTCGAGGTCGCCCGCGCCGAGGCCGAGCGGGCCGCGCAGGAGCGGCTCGACGAGGCCAAGGCCGAGGCCGAGCGGCGCATCGCCGCCGCCGAGGAGGAGGCGTCCCGCAAGGCGGCCGAACGACTGGCCCAGGGTGAGCGTGACGCCGAGGACGCCGCCCAGCGGCGGCTCGCGGCGGCGGAGCAGGATGCCGAGCGTCGCATCAGCGAGGCCCGCGCCGAGGCCGAGAAGCTCGCCGAGGGTGCCCGCAGGGATCGCGAGGCGGCCCTCGAGCAGCTCGAGAAGGAGCGCGCCGAGGCCGAGGCCAAGCTGGAGCAGGTGAGGCTCGAGGCCGAGAAGGTCGTGGCCGATGCCGAGCGGACGTCGGCCGAGCACGTGGTGGCGGCGAAGGCCGAGGCCGAGAAGTACGCGCAGGAGGTGGCGGCCGAGCGTGTCGCCATCGCCGTGCGCCTCTCCGACGCCGAGCGCACGGCCGGTGAGCAGCTGGCCGCCGCGAAGGCGGAGGCGGAGCGCCTCGCGTCCGAGGCCGCCGAGCGGCACGAGCTCGCGGCGACCGAGCTCGCCCGCGAGCGCGACGAGGCGCGGGCCCACGT
>NZ_JANLGG010000058.1:0-1269 GCF_024655735.1 Aeromicrobium sp. 50.2.37 | reverse complement strand
TGGGCGGATTCGTGTCGTGGGTGCAACGGGTTGGTCTCAGGCGCCGAGGATGAGTCGGGGCATGAGTTCGTCGGGTTGAGCGTAGTCGAGGCGTTTGCGGGGTCGGGCGTTCATCGCGGCTTCGACCTCGGCGAGGTCGGCGGCGGTGTGGACTGACAGGTCGGTGCCCTTGGGGAAGTACTGGCGCAGCAGTCCGTTGGTGTTCTCATTCGAGGGCCGGTGCCAGGGGGTGCGGGGGTCGGCGAAGTAGACGTCGATCCCGGCCTGGACGGCGACCTGTTTGTGGTGGGCCAGTTCTTTGCCCTGGTCCCAGGTCAGGGACTTGCGCAGATGCTCGGGCAGTTCACGTAGCCGGGCGATGAGCGCGGCGGTGACCTCCTCGACGCCCCGTCCGTTGGGCAGGTGCAGCAATAGCAGGTAGCCGGTGGCGCGTTCGACGATCGTGGCGATCGCCGAGGCGTTGTTCGCCCCGATGATCAGGTCGCCCTCCCAGTGTCCGGGGATTCGGGTGCCGTCGGGCAGGTCCACCGGTGGCCGGTCATGGATCGAGACCATGTCCGGGATCAGCCCGCGACCGTCGGGGGCAGCGTGGGCGTTCGGGACTCGACGCGCTCTGCCCGATCGCAGCGCGCCGGTGACTTCGCGTTTGAGCTCGCCGCGGGGCTGCAGATAGATCCAGCGGTAGATCGTCTCGGGGTGCACCCACATCTCCGGCTCGTCGGGGAAGTCTCGACGCAATCGTCCCGCGATCTGCTCCGGAGACAAACGCCGCCGCCCCGTCAGGTCAGCGACCACCCGCTGGCGCAGCCGCAGGTTCGCGTCGATCTTGCGCGTCTGGGGTCGTGCCGCAGCAGCGAACGCGACCGCATGGGCCCGTTTGGCCCGATACCGACCCCGCCCGTCGCGGCCACGACCGATCTCGCGGCTGATCGTCGAGGGCGCCCGTCCCAGATCGGCTGCGATCGCACGCATCGAACGGCCCTGCGCCAGGGCGACCTCGACATGAACTCGGTCCTCAAAGGACAACCGCGACGACGTCGTCCGGACCCGACGCGGCCGGATTCCACCAGCCTCAGCGATCCGGTTGAACACCGTCTTGCGATCGACCCCTACCGCCACCGCCGCCACGTCCATGCCCTGACCCGAGCACCACACATCCCACATCCGCACCTGCATCCCCGCGAGCATCCGAGGCGAGAACGACCCAGCAGCAACCATCATCATCAACACCCATCCAGTCTGGTGTTGCACCCACGATGCGGCCCCGCC
>NZ_JANLGG010000057.1:0-2084 GCF_024655735.1 Aeromicrobium sp. 50.2.37 | reverse complement strand
GCTCGCGCGCCTGCTGCCCGTGCACCAGGGCGTCGCCGTGCTGGCGTGCCCCCGCGACGGCGGCGCCGTGCCGGTCGACGTCGCCCCTGACGTCCTGACCGCCGCCTCGCGGGCCTTCGACCTCGTCGTCGCCGACGTGCCCCGGCACCTCGACTCCCTCGGGTCGGCCGTGCTCGCGCGGTGCGAGGGTGCGGTGCTGCTGGTGCCCGAGGACGTGCGGTGCGTGGCGGCGGCGCGCATCGTGCTGGCCCAGGTGCGCGAGCACGTCCCGCGGGTGGCGCTCGTGACGGCTCGGCGCGCGGGAGGCCTCGGCTCGGGCCCGGTGGCCGAGGCGCTGAGGCTCCCGGTGGTCGCGCGGATCGCCCACGACCGTCGGCTGCGGGCCGACCTCGACCACGGCCGCGGCCCCGGACGGTCGCGCACCCTGCGCCGGGCCTCGGGGCAGGTGCTCGACGTCCTCGGCCTGGCGGCGGCGGGCCGGCCGTGACCACCATCGACGCCGCCCTCGTCGGACGGGTGCGCTCGCGGCTCGCCGCCGAGGTGCGTGAGCCCAGCGCGCAGGCCGTGGCCGAGGCCCTGGGGCTCGAGGCAGGGCTGCACGGCAGCGCCTCGGTGCTCGCCGTGGTCGATGCCCTGCAGCGGGAACGGCGCGGGGCGGGGGTCCTGCAACCGTTGCTGGACGACGCCGACGTCACCGACGTGGTGGTCAACGGCTCCGGCGCCGTGCACGTGGACCGCGGGCACGGGCTCGAGCGGACCGACCTGCGGTTCGCCGACGACGCGGCGGTGCGGCGGCTGGCCCAGCGGCTGGCGGCCCAGGCCGGCCGACGGCTCGACGACGCGAGTCCCTGGGTCGATGCCCGCCTGCCCGACGGCACCCGTCTGCATGCCGTGCTGGCGCCGCTGGTGCGCCCCGGCACGGCCATCAGCCTGCGGGTCCCGGCCCGGCGCTCGTTCACGCTCGAGCAGCTCGTGGCCGCCGGCGGGATCGACGTCGAGGCCGCCCGGCTGCTGCAGCGGGTCGTCGAGACCCGGGTGGCCTTCGTCGTGAGCGGCGGCACCGGCAGCGGCAAGACGACGCTGCTCGGCACGCTGCTCGGGCTGGTGCCGCCGGCCGAACGCCTCGTGGTGGTCGAGGACGCGGCCGAGCTGGCCCCGGACCACCCTCACGTCGTGTCGTTGGAGGCCCGGCCGGCCAACGCGGAGGGTGCCGGACTCGTGACCGTGCGCGACCTCGTGCGGCAGGCGCTGCGCATGCGGCCGGACCGGCTCGTCGTCGGCGAGGTGCGCGGGGGAGAGGTCGTCGACCTGCTCGCCGCGCTCAACACCGGGCACGAGGGTGGGTGCGGCACCATCCACGCGAACTCCGCGGCCGACGTCCCGGCCCGGTTCGAGGCGCTGGGGGTGGCCGGGGGCCTGGCGCGCGACGCCGTGCACAGCCAGCTGGCGGCCGGGGTCGACGTGGTGGTGCACCTGCGTCGAGGCCGCGACGGCCTGCGTCGGGTCGAGGAGGTCGGGGTCCTGCACGCGGCGGAGCCCGACGGGCACGGCACGGTTCGCTGCGTCCGTGCGGTCGGGCTCGTCGACGGTCGCTGGGCGGACGGTCCCGGTCGTGACCGGCTCGAGGCCCTGCTGGACAGCCACGCATGACGGGCTCCACGGTGCTGCTCGCGGTGGTGGCGGCGGGACTGTCCGGGTGCGCCGTGCTGCTCTGGCTGCCGCCGCCGGCGTGGCTGGTCGCCCTGCGCCTCGGGCGCGCGACGTCGCGGCCGCACCAGGGTGACGGTTCGCCACCTCCAGCGGCGCGCCCGCTCCTGCTGCGGGTGGTGGCGTGGCGCCGCTGGCGGTCGTGGGTGCCCGCCGCGCTCGCAGCCGTTGCGGCCCCGTGGTTCGTCACGTCGCCGGTGTCCGCCCTGCTCCTGGCCACGGTGGCGGCCGTCGCCGTGGTGGCGTCGTCGTTCGTCGAGCGGCACCGCGCCGCGCGAGCCGCGAGCGAGCGGGCGGTGCGGGTCGCGGCCACGATCGAGCTGCTGTCTCTTATACACATCTGACGCTGCCGACGACTACCACTATGTGTAGATCCT
>NZ_JANLGG010000056.1:0-2618 GCF_024655735.1 Aeromicrobium sp. 50.2.37 | reverse complement strand
ACGTTTCTCTCGGGCGGGAACCGTCGACAACCCTTCGGAACGCGGGTAGGGGGGCCGGGGTGAGGGTCGAGGCTGCGTCGATGGAGGGGCTGGCGTTCGCGCAGGGTCGGGCGACGGCCGAGGCGTCGCGGGAGCGTCTGCTCGAGGACCTCGCGCACGTGGAGTCGACCACGGGCACGCCGTGGGACGCGTTCTGTGCCCGCTCGCTGCTGGCGCGGACGGCCCGGCGCGCCCACGAGCGGCTCGACGACGAGACGCGGGCGTTCGTCGACGCCTACGGTGCCGGTGTCCGCGCGGGTGGGATCGACGCCTGGCGTGACTGGACGTCGCTCGGCGTGATGGCCGTGCACCACGCGCTGTTCGGCAGCCTCGGCCACCACCTGTGGCGTCGGCACGTGGCGCGGGTGCTCGGACCCGATGCCGTCGCGACGCTCGCGCAGGAGGTTCCGGCTCTCTCGGGCAGCAACGCCTGGGTCGTCGGCGGAGAGCGCTCGACCGACGGCCTGCCGCTCGTCGGCGCCGACCCTCACCGCATCGTCACCGTGCCGGGCGTCTACCAGCAGGTGCGTCTCGTTGCCACGGACGAGGACGTCGACGTCGTCGGCCTCACCTTCCCGGGGGTGCCGGGCGTGCAGCACTTCGGGCACACCGGCATGGTCGCGTGGGCCATCACCAACGCGATGGCCGACACCCAGCAGCTCACCGACGTGTCGGCGCAGGAGCCGCGCGACGTGGTCGACGGCGTTCCGGTGACCACGCACGGGCCGCTGGTCCTCGAGCACCCGGACGGCTCCGGCGTGGCCGTGCGCACGGTTCCCTGGCTGCTCGACGACCTCGGCTTCCCTGCCCTGCTGCCGCTGCTGCGAGCCCGGTCGGTGGCCGACGTCGACGCCGCGCTCGACCACTGGGTGGAGCCGGTCAACGACGTGCTGGTGGCCGACGTCGAGGGTGCGGTCCTGCACCGCGTGGCCGGGCGCGTGCCGTGGCGCGACGGGTCGGGGGAGTGGGCCGGCTGGGTCGTGCCGCACCGCCGCGAGGTCGAGGCCGGCGCGCACCAGGTGACGGCCAACCATCGCCAGGGCGAGCACAGCGCGGCGCTCGCCGACGAGCTCGCCCCACCGCACCGTGCGCGCCGGCTCGAGCAGCTGCTCGACGAGCATCCCGTGCTCGACGTGGAGCAGGCGGCGGCCCTGCACGCCGACACGCTGCTGCTGCCGGCCGAGCACTGGCAGCGGCGGCTCGCCGGCCTGGACCTCGCAGGCGAGCCCGAGCAGGTGCGCGCGCTGCGCGAGCGGATCGTCACGTGGGACCGGCACATGGACGCCGACTCGGTGGACGCGGCACTCTTCGCCGCGCTGCGCTCGGCCGTGGTGCGGGGCCTCGTCGAGCACCCGGCGCTCGCCCCGCTGCGGGAGCCGTCGGCGGACCCGTGGACTGGCCCCGGCGAGCTGTTCGCCCCCTGGCTGCGCCCCGAGCCGCGGGTGGCGCTGGCCCTGGACCGATGGCTGGAGCCCGCCGGCGAGCCGGTGCCGGGCGTGGACCTGGAGGAGGTCCTGTGCGCTGCCCTGCGCGAGACCGCGCCGAACTTGTCGGCGCCGACGGCGTGGGGCGACGTGCACACCTTCACCCCGCTCGGCGGACCGGCCCTCCGACTGGGCGGTGACGAGGGGTGCGTCCTGTCGACGTCGTCGGTGCCCGGCGTCGACGACCGCGTGTGGCGGGGGCCCGTCGCGCGCCTCGTGTGGTGCCTGGCCGACCGGTCCCGCAGTCGGTGGACCGTCCCCGACGACCTGGAGGTGTGGGCCGCCGGCTCCACCTCCCCCCTGGAGGAGACCTGACATGACGTCCACCCCGCCGTTCTTCACGCACAGACCCGT
Source organism: Aeromicrobium sp. 50.2.37 (assembly GCF_024655735.1). Classification (NCBI taxonomy): domain Bacteria; kingdom Bacillati; phylum Actinomycetota; class Actinomycetes; order Propionibacteriales; family Nocardioidaceae; genus Aeromicrobium; species Aeromicrobium sp. 50.2.37. The sequence continues at coordinate 741 of NZ_JANLGG010000056.1, read as the reverse complement.
CGACCCCGTCGGCGACCTCGACCTCCTGCACGCCTGGGTGACGCAGGAACGCGCACGGTTCTGGGGCATGACCGACCACACCGGCGACGAGGTCGGCGAGGTCTACGCGTACCTCGACTCGCTCGAGACGCACCACGCCTACCTGGTCCACGAGCACCGGGCGGACGTCGCCCCGGTCGCCGTCCTCCAGACCTACGAGCCCGAGCACGACCCGGTGGGAGAGGCCTACGACGTGCACACGGGCGACCTGGGGGTGCACCTCTTCGTCGGCCCCGGGGAGCGGCGGCCGGGCTTCACCGGGCACCTCGTCCAGTACCTGCTCGGCGTGGTGCTCGAGGATCCGTCGGTGCAGCGCATCGTCGTGGAGCCCGACGTGCTCAACGAGCGGTCGGTGGCCCGGTTCCGTCGTGAGGGTTTCGAGGTCGGTCCCGTGGTCGACCTCGGGCACAAGACGGCGCAGCTCGCGTTCCTCCCGCGGCCGCGCTAGGCCGGAGGGGCGAACGGGTCCCCGGTGGTCGCGTCGTAGAGCTCGACGTCCGACAGCGGGACGGTGCGGCGGGAGACGCCGACCTTCGTCCAGGCGAAGCCCTCCGGCGGCTCGTCGCCGACGGCGACCAGGTGCACGCCGTCGACGCCGTCCTCGAACGCGGCCACGTAGTCGTGCTCGTTCGCCGCCCACGGCCCGGCACCCCCGCCGGGGCCGTTCGCCGCCCACGGCCCGGCACCCCCGCCGGGGCCGTT
>NZ_JANLGG010000055.1:0-4444 GCF_024655735.1 Aeromicrobium sp. 50.2.37 | reverse complement strand
GCCGCCCCGGGCCCGGCACCCCCGCCCCGGCCCTGTTCGGCGTCGTCCAGGGCGCCCAGCACGAGGACCTGCGCCGCCGCGCGGCCCGCGACCTCGCCGGACTGGAGGTCGACGGCACCCGGTTCGACGGCTTCGGCATCGGCGGCGCCATCGAGAAGGAGAACCTCGCGACCATCGTCGGCTGGGTCACCGACGAGCTGCCCGAGGACCGACCCCGACACCTGCTGGGCATCGGTGAGCCGGACGACCTGTTCGCGGCGGTCGAGGCGGGGGCCGACACCTTCGACTGCGTGGGCCCGTCCAGGGTGGCGCGGTCGTCGCGCGTGTACACCGCCGACGGACGCGAGAACCTCCTGGTCGCCGCGTCACGGCGCCGCTTCGAGCCCATCGAGGACGGCTGCGACTGCTACACCTGCGCGCACTACACCCGCGCCTACCTGCACCACCTGTTCAAGGCCAAGGAGTACGTGGCGGCCACGCTCACCACGATCCACAACGAGCGCTACGTCGTGCGGCTGGTCGACCGGATGCGCGACGCCATCGAGGACGGCACGTTCGACGACCTGCGCGACGAGACCCTCGGCCGCATCGCGGCATCGCGCTGACCCGACCGGCCGTCAGTACGTCGGCTCGGCCGCCTTCAGCCGCGCGATGACCGTCACGGTGACCGGCATGACGAGCAGCTCGACCGCGCACTTGAACAGCATGCCCACGACGAAGTAGTTCAGGAAGCCGCCGAACCCGGTGATGCCGATGGCCGACGCGGCGATGGCGCAAAACAGGAACGTGTCGACCAGCTCGCCGACGCCGGTCGACGACGCCAGCCGCACGACGAGTGCGCGCTCTGCGGTGCGGGCCTTCATGCGGGTGAGCACCCAGGCGTTCGTGAGCTGCCCGCAGACGTAGCCGACCACGCTGGCCAGGACGATCTGGCCGACCGGGCCCAGCACCGCCTCGTACGCGTCCTGGTTGGCGTAGAACGACGCACCCGGGATCCGCTGGACGATCGCGAACGTCAGGACGGCCAGGACCGCGCACGCGAAGCCCACCAGCACAGCCCGGCGGGCTGCCCGGAAGCCGTACACCTCGGCCACGACGTCGCCCAGGACGTAGGCCAGGGGGAACAGCACGGCCCCTCCGTCGACGAGCAGGGGCCAGACCTGGACCGGGCCGAGGGTGAACGAGCCCGTGCCGATCTCGATGGGCTTGGCGGCCACGATGTTCGAGACCACGATGATCGTGCAGAACAGCGCGAGCACCACGGCGTAGTACGACGAGCCCGACGACGCGAAGCGGACCGTGCCGGGGGCCGCGGACGGGGCGGACGACGGTGAGGCCATGCGCGCCATCCTGGCACGGGGTGGGATGATCGGGGGTATGACCCTGCCCGAGCGCACCGACGTCCTCGTGGTCGGTGCGGGGCCGGCCGGAGCCGCTGCCGCCGCCTGGTCCGCACGGGCCGGCGCCGACGTCGTGCTGGCCGACGCCGCCACCTTCCCGCGCGACAAGACGTGCGGCGACGGCCTCACGCCCCGCGCCATCGCCGAGCTCGACCGGTTGGGCCTCGGCACGTGGACCCGCTCCTTCGGCACCAACCGCGGCCTGCGGGCCGCCGGCTTCGGCCAGGAGCTGCTGCTGCCCTGGCCCGGTGGTTCACTGCCCGACCACGGCTCGGCGGTCCCCCGCACCCAGCTCGACGCCCGGATCCGCGACGTCGCGATCGCCGACGGCGCCCGCCCCCTCGACCACGCGCGAGCGGTCGACGCCGAGCGCGACTCCTCGGGTCGGGTCACCGGCGTCGTGTTCGCCGTGGGCCCGGACAAGCAGCGCCACGTCGTGCGGTGCGACCGGCTCGTCGTGGCCGACGGCGTCCGCTCCCCCTTGGGCAAGGTGCTCGGCCGCGAGTGGCACCGCGACACCGCCTACGGCGTCGCCGGGCGCTCGTACGTGAAGTCCGGTCGCGCCGACGACCCCTGGATCTCCTCGCACCTGGAGCTCCGCGACGAGCAGGATGCTCTGTTGCCCGGGTACGGCTGGATCTTCCCGCTCGGCACCGCCGGCGAGGGCGGCGAGGTGAACCTCGGCGTCGGCGCCCTGGCCACGGCCAAGCGACCTGCGGCGCTGCAGATCCGACCGCTCATGCAGTACTACGCCGAGCTGCGACGCGACGAGTGGGAGCTCGGCCCCGACCTCCGGATGCCGACGTCGGCGCTGCTGCCCATGGGCGGCGCGGTCTCCGGCGTGGCCGGACCCAACTGGATCCTGGTCGGCGACGCCGCCGGATGCGTCAACCCGCTCAACGGCGAGGGCATCGACTACGGCCTCGAGACCGGCCGGGTGGGGGCGGAGCTGCTGACCTCGGGGGCCGACCTCTCGACGGCCTGGCCCGAGCTCCTCGTGGGCCACTACGGCGAGGCGTTCTCCATCGCACGGCGCCTCGCTGGGCTCATCACGGTCCCCCGCCTGCTGCCCACGCTGGGCCCGCTGGGGATGCGGTCGCACACGCTCATGACGATCGCGCTGCGGGTCATGGGCAACCTCGTCACCGACGAGGACCGTGACCTCACCGCGCGGGTGTGGCGCTGGGCGGGACGGCGGTCGGTCGCCCTGGACGACCGACCACCGTTCACCGCCTGACCACCGGTCCGCTCAGGCGGCCGGCGGGTCGTTCTTCTTGTTGACCTCGGGAAGCTTCTCGCCGGAGTCCTTGAACGCGAGCGCCGTGAAGACGGTCAGCGCGATGGCGGCGATGAAGAGCAGCCAGCCGGACCAGCCGGGGCCGACGTTGACACTGACGGTGCCGAAGCTGCCGCCACCGTCGGCGGTCAGCGCACGCAGGATCACGAGCAGGGTGCCGAGACCGGCTGCTGCGAGGGCCACGAGACGCCACGGGACGGTGTCCGGCAGGCTCTGCGCGGCGAAGGCCTTGATCGCCACGACCGCGACCGCGACGAGGATGAGGAGCATGCCGAGGGTCGCCCAGCTGTTCCAGGCGTTCACCCCGCTCGACGTGTCGACGGAGATCGGCAGGTCGTCGCCGCCCTCCACGGAGGCCACGACGTACGCCCCGAAGAAGGAGAGGAGGAGGGCGAGCGCACCGGCGACGAGTGCACCTTGGTCGTTCCGGGAGAGCGCCTTGAAGTCGGCTGCCATGGGGGTAGACCTTTCATGCTGAGAATTGGGTAAGGACAACCTAGCCTCCCGCGCGCCTCCCGCGCACCACCCTGTGCCGGACCGGTCGGCGCGCCGGGACTGAGACCCCGGCCAACACCTGCCAAGAAGACCCTGAGAGCGGAATCAGAGGGCGATCCGGTGCGTTGCACTGGTACAGACACGATGGGAGGCGTATTCAGATGACGTCAACGAGGCACGAGAGCGCCGAGGGCAAGGACAGCGTCGGCATGTACCTGGCCGAGATCGCCCGGACGCCGCTGCTGGACGCCGCCCGCGAGGTCGAGCTCAGCCGGAGCATCGAGGCCGGGCTGTACGCCCAGCACCTGCTCGACGAGGGACGCGTCGGCCGCGCGAAGGGTGGCGCCCCCAAGCGCGCGACGCGCGAGGAGCTGGAGTTCGTCGCCGCCGAGGGCGAGCGTGCCCAGCAGGAGTTCGTGCAGGCCAACCTGCGCCTGGTCGTCTCCATCGCCCGCAAGTACGGGCGCTCGGCCATGCCGATGCTCGACCTGGTGCAGGAGGGCAACACCGGCCTGATCCGCGCGGTCGAGAAGTTCGACTACGCCAAGGGCTTCAAGTTCTCCACCTACGCCACGTGGTGGGTGCGTCAGGCGATCACCCGAGGCATCGCGCAGCAGGCACGCGTCGTGCGGCTGCCCGTGCACGTGGTCGAGGAGCTGAACCAGGTCACGGCCGCACGCCGCACCCTGGAGCGGACCCTCGGGTACGACCCGGAGCCGCAGGAGATCGCCGAGGAGCTCGGCATGGACGTCGACCGCGTGATCGACCTGTTGTCCTGGGGTCGCGACCACGTGAGCCTCGACACCCCGGTGGACGACGACGGCGACACCTCGCTGGGTGACCTCATCGCCCGCGACACGTCGCCCGGTCCCGACCTGGCGGTGCTCGACGACGAGACCAAGCACCTCATCAGCACGCTGATCGACCACCTCGGTCCGCGCGAGGCCGACATCGTGCGGGCCCGCTACGGCCTGCTCGACGGCCGTCAGCAGAAGCTCGCCGACATCGGCAAGCGCCACGGCATCTCCGCCGAGCGGGTCCGCCAGCTCGAGCGCCAGGCGCTCGTGACGCTGCGCAAGATCGCCGACCCCGACCTGGCGGCCTGACACGCTCAGGTACCGCCACCCCACGCGAAGCCGCCCTGCCTCCCCCGACAGGGCGGCTTCGTCATGTCCGGACGCTCGAGGAGATTCCCAGGGCGGGGCCGCATCGTGGGTGCAACACCAGACTGGATGGGTGTTGATGATGATGG
>NZ_JANLGG010000054.1:0-5713 GCF_024655735.1 Aeromicrobium sp. 50.2.37 | reverse complement strand
CGGCGCCACGCCTTCCGGTGGTCGAGTAGCGCCGACGGCGAGCGCCAGCGAGCACGTCGGTGCGTATCGAGATCACCACCCCAAGGTCTCGACACGCAGCCACGACGCTCGTCCCTCGCGCGCGCCCGCTACTCGACCAGCGGACCCCCACCCCTCGACCAGACGAGTGGCGCGCGGCGCCACGCCTTCCGGTGGTCGAGTAGCGCCGACGGCGAGCGCCAGCGAGCACGTCGGTGCGTATCGAGATCACCACCCCAAGGTCTCGATACGCAGCCACGACGCTGGTCCCTCGCGCGCGCCCGCTACTCGACCAGCGGCCCCTACCCCTCGACCACTGGACCCCCACCCCCACCCACCCCTCGACCACCGGACCCCCCACCCCTCCCACACTCGACCACTGGACCGCGCCCCGGCCCTCGCCCTCCCTCGATGACCCAGCCACCCCTCGCCGGTGATCGAGTAGTCCGACCCGCGAGGAACGAGCAGGGCCGGACGTATCGAGATCACCTCTCCGAACGTCGCGTCACTCCCGCCATGGACTCGCGTCGCGGTGAGTGAAGTCCTTGCGGCCCAAGGTCGAGATGAGGTCCCAGTCACCCCTGACCAGCGCCTCACGCTTCGCGCGCGACCACCCCTGGACACGCTTCTCCGCCGCGAACGCGTCGCTCACGCGGTCGAAGGCGTGGGCATAGATCAGCTCGACCGGACGTCGGCTTCTGGTGTACTCCGAGCCGTCACCGGCTCGGTGCTGGTGGAGCCGGGCGTCGAGGTTGCGCGTGCTGCCGACGTAGTAGCTGCCGTCCGAGCACCTGAGGATGTAGAGGTAGGCCATCCGGTCAGTGCAACGGTGCGGACGGTCGACGTCGACCGGCGATCCACAGGTGAGCTCGGGGTCTCGATACGCGGGAGCACGGCTCGTTCCTCGCCCGCCCCCGCTACTCGACCAGCGCGACGTCGACCCGAGGCCTCCGACCACCTGATCGACTGGTCCGAGATCACCACCACCGACATGGTCTCGATACGCAGCCACGACGCTCGTTCCTCGCGCGCGGCCGCTACTCGACCAGCGGAGGCTCGCGATGGTGCGCCCCTGCGACACCCGACCTGCGACGGCGGTGCAACGCGGGGCGTTGCATGATGGGCGTGACCGGCGTCATACGACTGGAGGCCCTCGTGATCGTCCCGTTCAGCATCCGCGACTTCCTCGACCGTGCCGTCACGGTCTACCCCGACCGGGTGGCCGTCGTCGACGAGCCGGACCAGCCGGCGGCGTCGTGGGGTGAGCTCACGTACGCCGAGGTCATGCGGCTCGCGCAGGCGCAGGCCGCGCGGCTCGACGAGCTGGACGTCCCGGTGGGTGGTCGCGTGGCGATGGTGTCGCAGAACGCCGCCCGGCTGTACACGTCGTTCTTCGGGGTCTCCGGCTGGGGACGCGTGTTCGTGCCGGTGAACTTCCGGCTCGCACCGGCCGAGGTCGAGTACATCGTCCAGCACAGCGGCGCCGAGGTCGTGATCCTCGACCCGGGCCTGGAGCACCTGCGTGACGCCTGCTCGGCGGCGAAGCACGTGTTCGTCGTCGGCGAGGACGACGAGACGATCTGGGGCTGGAGTCCCGCCCCCGGCGGGGGTGCCGGGCAGCGGGCGGCGGAAGGTACCGGACAGCGGCCGCAGCACGGCGCCGACCCGCGCGCCTGGGAGCCCGACGAGAACGCCACCGCCACGATCAACTACACGTCGGGCACCACGGCACGGCCCAAGGGTGTCCAGCAGACGCACCGCGCCCTCTGGACGAACGCCACCGTGTTCGGCTGGCAGGCATCCGTCAGCGACAGGGACGTCTACCTCCACACCCTGCCGATGTTCCACTGCAACGGGTGGGGCCAGGTGTACGGCGTCACCGGCATGGGCGCCAAGCACGTGGTGCTCCGCCAGGTCGACGGCGCCGAGATCCTGCGCCGCATCGAGGACCACCAGGTCACCTACCTGTGCTGCGCACCCGCCGTGCTCGCCGCGGTGCTCGACGCCCTGAAGGACTGGGACGGCCCGACAGGTCGCGACCGGGTGCGCTGCGTCGTGGCCGGGGCGCCGCCACCCACCCGCACGATCGAGCGCGTGCGCGAGGAGCTGGGCTGGGAGTTCATCCAGATCTACGGCCTCACCGAGACCGCACCCCTGCTCACCATGAGCCGGATGCGCGAGGAGTGGGACGACCTCGACCCGTCCGAGCAGGCCCGCAACCTCGGTCGCGCCGGGGCCCCCGCGCTGTCGACGTCGATCCGCGTCGACGACTCCGGCGAGGTGCTCGCGCGCAGCAACACCGTGCTGGAGGGGTACTGGGAGAACCCCGACGCCTCGGCGGAGTCGCTCGCCGGCGGGTGGTTCCACACCGGCGACGGCGGCTCGTTCGAGGACGGCTACGTGACCATCGCCGACCGCAAGAAGGACGTCATCATCTCCGGCGGCGAGAACGTCACCTCGATCGAGGTCGAGGACGCCCTCGCGTCCCACCCGGCCGTCCGCGAGGTCGCCGTCATCGGCGTCCCGGACGAGAAGTGGGGCGAGCTGGTCATGGCGCTCGTCGTCCTGGAGCCCGACACCGACCCGGTCGACGAGGCGGGCCTGATCGCGCACTGTCGCGAGCGGCTCGCCGGCTACAAGTGCCCCAAGCGCGTGGAGTTCCGCGACGAGCTGGCCCGCACCGCCACCGGCAAGCTGCAGAAGTTCAAGCTCCGAGCCGAGTACTGGGAGGGCCACGACCGCCAGGTCAACTGAGGTCGTCGCGACTGGCGCCCGCGGCGAGTCGGTTGAGGTCGATCGGACCGAACGACTGCTCGATCCACAGACCGACGAACACCGCACGAACCAGCGCCACGGTGGACTGGAGGCGGCGTTCGAACTCGGCGTCGTCCACCTCGTCGAACGCCAGGGCGACCAGCACGTCGTCCACGGCGCCGACGATCCGCAGCGCCGTCTCGTCGTCGAGGTCGACCTTCTCGGTGCCGTCGTCCGCCGCCGCGAGGTTCTGCAGCATGGTGGCGTAGAGGCGCTTCATCCCGCGCCGCACGAGGACGGCGTCGGGACCGAGCGAGTAGATGTCGACCAGGTGCGCACGGGCCAGGAGCGGCCGTGAGCGCGTCTGCACCAGGACCGCCCGGACCGCGACCTCCGCACCGGCCAGCCGGTCGGGAGCGTCGAGCACGCGCTGCTCCAGCGCCTGGACCCATCGCCGGTGGAACCGCTCGGCGTGGTCCACCAGGCACGCCGCCTTGTGCGGGTAGACCTCGTAGAAGGCGCGCTTGGACATGCCTGCCGATCCCACGATGTCGGCGACGGCGATCTCGCCGAAGGGTCGGCGGGCAAGCACGTCCTCGAGGCCGGCGAGGATCCGTTGCCTGATCTCCGCCTGGCGCGCCCGGCCCGCATCCTGGTCCTGGTCCTCGTCCTGCACCGTCCCCCACCCGCTCTTCCTGGAAGTCCGCTTGACATCGGTACACCCGCGTACCATCCTGGGTACGCAAGCGTACCAAGGGTTTGCCCCGGCGCGCGGCATGCGACTCGAGTCCAGGGGCGAGTCGCACGCCGCGGCACCGCGGCTGGTGCGACGGGGGCAACTTAGGCATTCGTCGGACTTGCGCCAAACTTGCGCATAGGCTCCTCACGTCCGCCGATCGTCGGGCATCACTCGACCTCCGGGGGCCCCCTTGTCCAGCTCGTCGCGTCCTGCCCTGCACCTGTTCGGCCGCATCGGGGTGACCGCCGTCGCCGCGTTCGCCACGGTCGCCACCTCCGCCCCCGCGGCGCTCGCCGTCGAGGGCGACCTCGCACCGGAGACCTCGGAGCCCACGTCGACGCCCGACGAGGCGACGACCTCCGACTCCACGTCGCCGCAGAGCTCCGAGCCCGCCGGCGACACCGCGGAGTCGACCCCGCCACCGGCGGACAAGACCCCGGAAGAGTCCTCTGACGAAACCCCCGAGGCCGCGCCGAGCGAGCAGGAGGCGGACGGGACCGAGGCCGGTCCCACGCCGTCCGCGGCCGCAGCCGCCGACGAGGAGGGAGCCGCCGAGGAGGAGGCCGCCGACGAGTACGGCTCCCAGCAGATCGCCATCACCATGGCCCTGGAGGCGGGCGACTTCCTCCCCGACGACGCAGGCAGCGAGTACGTGTACGTCGCCATCTACAAGGGCGACGAGTACCTGCGATCCGCCGACTGCAACGCGCAGGTCGGGCTCGCCGAGGCCGGTACCCCGGTCTCCTGCCTGGCCACGACCGACGAGTCGCCCACCGTCGACCTCGGCCCCGGCGAACGCGCAGAGATCAGGTACTACGACGGGACCCAGTACCAGGACGTCTACGTCGATCCGTGCCTCGCCTCGGAGTGCTCCAGCGAGCCGGTCGCCGTGGACCTCGTGCGCGAAGGACCCGCACCATCCGTCCGCTACCGGTCCTTCTCCGCCCGTCCGGGCGAGCCCCTCACGTTCGACGTGCTCGCCTTCGACTCCGTCGGCGATCCCGACACGGTCGTCTCCATCGCCAGCGAGCCGCTGCACGGCACCGTGCGGATCTCCGACGACGGCCTCCAGCGGCTGGTCTACACCGCGGCCGAGGACTACGCAGGCGACGACACCTTCACCTACACGCTCACCAACAGCAACGGCAGCTCCACCGGGACCGTCGGCATCACCGTCGACGAGGACGCGGTGACCCCGAGCTTCGGGACGCAGAAGTACCGCATCGGCACCCAGGTCGCCAGTGGCGCCTTCGTGCCCGAGGGCACCACCACCGCCGGCAGCACCATCACCATCACCACCTACCCGGCCGATGGTGGCACGCCGGACGTGCAGACGTGCACGACCGTGCCTGAGTTCACCGGACCGGTGTTCCCGCCCGTCGAGCTCGCTGCCGTGGCCGAGACCCCGACCGGGCTGAGCTCCTGCCCGGGCGACCTCGACGACATGGGGACCGGGATCGGACAGCTCCTCCGCTTCTACACCGCACCCCCCGGGGCTCGCGTGGAGATCACCCACACGGCCGTCGCCGCGGGCCATGCGCTGGTGCCCGACCCGCGCACGGTCGTCCTCGAGCCGTGCGACCTGAACCTGACCCCCAGCTGCGGCCTCGAGAACTTCGAGCCGGTCACGTTCGACGCGACCGGGTCCATCCTGCCGGTCACCCGTCCCGACACGGCAACGGCCGAGGAGGGGGGCCACGCCATCGAGGTGGACGTGCTGGCCAACGACGACAGCGAGGACCCGGACACCGGCCTCGAGGTCACCCCGCTGCCCGAGGGGCGCGGCACCGTCGAGGTCGTGGGCGCGGCCGAGACTCCCGTGCCCGAGCCGACCGACGGGGTCGGCACTCTCGCCGTCCCCTCCGCCGGCACGCTGCGCCTGCGCTACACCCCGCCGACCGGCTTCAGCGGGACGGTGCCGGTGCAGTACACCGTGACGAACTCCAACGGGTCGACGACGGGCACCCTGACGATCACCGTCGAGGCGGCCGAGGCGACCGACCCCGGTGCCGTCGACCCGGGCGACTCCGACGCCGGCGAGGGGGCCGGTTCGGGTGGCACCGGTGGCTCGGACGCCGACACGGCTCCGGCCTCGAACACGCGCGACACCACCGGAGCAGCAGCCCGGGGCACCGCGACGCTCCCGCGCACCGGTGGACCCGACGCAGCGCTGGCGCCGCTGGGCGCCCTGCTCGTGGCCGC
>NZ_JANLGG010000053.1:0-5765 GCF_024655735.1 Aeromicrobium sp. 50.2.37 | reverse complement strand
GGCCGCTGGCCGCCGCCGAGTCGTCGCTGGCCGTGCCCGACGACGCGGTCGGCGCGCTGTGGCGCCACGCGAGCGTGCTGCGCGAGCTGCGCGGCGACGCCCACGTGTCGGTGCTCGTGACCGCCGGTCTCGGCGGAGCCGCCTCGAACGCGCTGCAGGTGGCGCTCGGCCGGGCGCCGGAGCGTCAGCGCTCGGTCCGGGGCTGGACCGAGGACGAGTGGGCCGAGGCGCTGGAGGAGCTGCGCCGTCGTGGCTGGGTCGACGCCGACGGCCAGGGCACCGACACCGGCCGGGCCGCCCGCGAGCGACTCGAGGACGCCACGGACCGCGCCGTCGACGCCGCCCTCGACACCGAGGCCACGGCGCACGCGGTGTCGGTGGAGGCCGACCTGGTCGCCGCCGCCCGCAGCGTGGTCGCCGCCGGCGCCATCACCTACCCGAACCCCATCGGCGCCCAGGCCCCCTAGGGTCACCGCGCCCGCGAGTCCTCGGCCGTCCGGCGCGTCAGGGTCAGCACGACGGCGGCCGCGAAGGCGCTCACCGAGCACACGGCCCACACGGTCAGGTAGCCCGAGAGGGGCGCGGTGCCGAGCGTCGGGTCGTCGATCGACCCCGTCGACGCCAGGGCGATCGCGAACACGGCCGACGCGATCGCGCCGCCCACCGTCTTGGTCGCGTTGGTCATGCCGGTCGCGAAGCCGGTGGCCTCCGGCGGCGCGGCGGCAGCGGCTGCGGCCGGGAGCGCCGCCACGAGCAGCCCGGACCCGACGCCCGCGACGCCCATGTTGGTGAGCGTCTGGGTGGTCGTGTCGTGCAGCGGCAGGAACAGTCCGTAGCCGACGCCGACGACGGTGCAGCCCGCCACCATCGCCCCGCGCGGGCCGAGCGTGCGCGAGAGCACCGGCAGGAGCAGGGCACCCACGACCATCGTCACGACGTAGACGCCGATGAGCGTGGACACGAAGGCCGCGGACGCACCGAGGCCGAAGCCGGCGACGTCGGGATCGGTCCGCGCGAAGGTGGACAGCGGGATCTGCGCGCCCAGCACCGACATGCCGAACAGGAACGCGGTCAGCTGCACCGGCCACTGGGCCGCGCGGACGAAGGTGTGCACGTCGATGAGCGGTGCGACCCCGCCCTCGGGTCGGGCGGCCAGCCCTCGCTCGAACCGGACGAGAGCCGCGAGCGCCGCGAACGAGAGCAGGACGAGCGACCACGGCACCGGGGAGCCGACGCCCATCAGCCGGATGGCGATGAGCCCGCCCATGAGCAGCCCGAGCGTCACCGTGAGCCACGCGAGCCCGCCGTAGTCGTACCCACCCGACGCCTGTCCGCGGTCACGCTCGATGCCGAACCACACGATCGCGAGGCACAGCGTCACGGCCACGGCGGGCAGCGACAGCAGCACCGTCATCGACGTCGACTCCACCAGGGCGCCCGACGTGAGCGCACCGACGATCACGCCGGTCTCGAGCGCCGCCACCAGGAAGGCCGCGGACCGACGGGTGAGGCGGTGCTGGTCGGGCGAGCCGGCCGTGCGGCGGTGGATGATCGCCACCTCCACGGGCAGCCACACCACGTACGCACCCTGGAGCGCCCAGCCGACGAGGAACGTGGAGAAGCCGGGCGCGAAGGCCAGGGCCCAGGAGCCGACCGCCGTGACCGCCGTCGACACGAGCAGCACGTTGCGGTGGCCCCACAGGTCGCCCAGCCGCGACAACAGCGGCACCGCCAGCGCCGACAGCACCAGCTGCGCGGCCTCGAACCAGTTGACGTCGGCATCGCGGATGCCCAGGTGACGCGCGATGTCGGAGAAGATCGGCGTGTAGAAGCCCTGCAGGATGCCGCTCACGACCTCCACCGCCACGAGGAAGCCGACCACCGCCCACAGGCCGGTGTGCAGCTGACGTCCGTGGTCGGAGGTCCCCTGGACCCCGGTGCCCGTCACAGCGACCTCAGCAGCGCGACGTACCAGTCGACGCCCTCGAGCCAGGCCGCCACGTGCACGTGCTCGTCGAAGGAGTGGATGGAGGCGCGTTGCTCCTTGCTCATCCGCAACGAGGCGAACCGGTAGACGCGCGGGCAGATGTCGCAGAAGAAGCGGCTGTCGGTGCCGGCCATCATCACGTAGGGGGTCACGATCGCGTCGGGGAAGACGTCGGCGATCGTGCGCTCCAGCAGCGCGAACGCGCCCAGGGCCTCGGGCTCGGTCGTGGGCGACAGCGGACTCGGCTCGTTGGCCTCGACCACGTCGACCGCCACCTGCTGGTCGTCGACCGCGTCCCGCACGTGGTCGAGTGCCGACGCCACGCTCTCCCCCGGCATGATCCGCAGGTTCACCTCGGCCCGCGCCCGGGCGGCGATGACGTTGTGGGCGGGCGCACCGGACAGCGTGGTGGCCACCATGGTCGTCCGCACCATCGCGGCGGTCTCGGGACCGGCCGCGACGAGCGCACGGCCGAGCACCCCGGGCGGGGTCCGGGTGGCGCCGGTCAGCAGCGCACGCAGCGGCAGCGGCAGGTGGCCGGCCAGCCGACGCAGCAGGTCGATGGTGGGGCCCGGGACGTTGACCGGGAACTGCTTCTGGTCGAGCCGCCACAGCGCACGTCCGAGGCGGGCGGTCGGGCCCTTGGGCGCGGGCGTGGACGAGTGACCCCCGCGACCGGTGACCGTGAGCGAGAGCGTGGTGGTGCCCTTCTCCGTGGCGCCGACGACGGCGACCGGCGCACCCACGCCGGGAAAAGCCTGGCCCGCCACGGCACCGCCCTCGTCGAGGACGAACCACGGCTCGACGCCGCGTCGACGCAGCTCGTCGACCGCCGCAGGCGCCGACGGCCCGGACACCTCCTCGTCCGCACCGAAGGACAGCCACACGTCCTGCGCCGGCGTGAGGCCGTCGGCGAGCAGGCGCTCGACAGCGGTGCAGATCGCCACCAGCTGGCCCTTGTCGTCGAGGGTGCCGCGGCCCCAGATCGCAGGCCCCTCGGGGGTCTCGACGACGTCGGCGGCGAAGGCGGGGTGCGTCCACGGGTCGTCGGGCGTCACCGGCACCACGTCCTGGTGGGCCATGAGCACGACCGGACGGTCCGAGGACGTCCCGGCCCACCGCCACAGCAGGGCGCGCGGCGCGGCCTCGCCCAGGTCGACCCGCTCGAGCCGCTCGTGCAGCAGCGGGAAGTGCTCGGCGAGGAGCGCGTGCAGCTGCTCGAAGGGCGCCGGGTCGGTCAGGGCCGGGTCGCGCTCGGCGACGGTGGGCACGCGGATCGTCGCGCGCAGGACCTCCACGTCAGGATGCACTCCCCGACGCTAGCCCGCGGCCGGGGTCATGCGCCGCGCGAGCAGGACGGCGTCAGAGGGTGATGACCCGGCCGGCGACGACGAGCAGCACCTCGTCGCACTCGGCGGCGAAGCGCTGGTTCACGACGCCGAGCAGGTCGCGGAAGATCCGACCGGACCGGTGCTCGGGCACCACGCCGAGCCCCACCTCGTTCGTCACGAGCACCACCGTGCGCTGCGTGCGGGCGAGGGCCTCGACCGCGGCGTCGACGCGGTCGAGCAGCACCTGCTCCCACTCCTCGCGGATGGCGTCCCAGCCGTCGAGCTCGTCGATCTGGCTCGTGAGCCAGGTGCCGAGGCAGTCGATGAGCACCGCCGTGTCGGCGTCGGCGTCACCGCCGTCGATCGCGCCGACGAGGTCGGTGGTCTCGACGGTCGTCCAGTGCGACGGGCGCCGTTCCTGGTGCCGCGCCACCCGCTGGGCCCACTCGGGGTCCTCGTCGGGATCGGCCGCCGGCCCCGGTGCGACGTAGGTGACGCGTTCGTGCGCCACCACCAGCGACTCGGCGTGGAACGACTTGCCCGACCTGACTCCACCTGTCACCAGCGCCTTCATGCCGCGACGATACTCCCGCGGATGATCCTGGAACTTCTTCAGAAGTTCCGCGGACAGGGTCCTTCGCCCGACTCTAGGCTGCGAGCGCCGGTCGAGTGCACGACCGGAGTCCTCGTCATCCCTGGAGACCCCGTGTCGTACCTGCGCGCCCTCGTCCTCGTCGTCCTCACCGGTCTCGCGATGGTCGCCGTCCCGGCCGTGACCTCGGCCGCCACCTCGCCCGGCGACGGATCCGTCCCGAGGGCGGCCGTCGCGTCGGCGAGCTCGTCCCCCACGACGACGCCCCTGCCGACGCAGGCGAGCCTGGACGCGCGCACGCCGGACGGCCTCACCCGCTACCGCTACCTCGGCGTCCCGGTGTCGGCCTCCGACGTCCGGGCGGAGTCCGTGCAGCTGAGGCTCGACGGCACCGCGGTCGCGACGTTCGGCGTCGCAGGAGGCGGGTTCGACGAGTACGTCACCTTCCCGACCATCAGCGTCGGCACCCACCGGCTGACCCTCCACGACGACGACGCCCAGCTGGCGGCCCAGACCATCGAGGTGCTGCCCGACCCCTTCGTCGTGACGGCCTCACCGACCTGGATCACCGCCGAGAAGCTCGCTGCCGACGGGGTCCGCCTCTCGGCCCAGGGCGTGCCGGCCGGGATCGGCGCGAGCGGCTACCTCGGTGACAACGTCGCCCGCGGTACGGCCGACGGCGACGGACGGGTCGACGTCACGGTCCGCAACGACGACGACGAGTTCCTCGCCCAGCCCGGCGTGAACCGCGCGATCCTCGAGCTCGAGACCGGCGGCGTGGGATCGACGGAGGTGCGCACGACCGTCCTGGGCCTGACCGTCCGGGAGGGCGGCGGCGCGGTGATCGGCACCGGTTTCGAGCCGGACACCCTCGTGACCCTCGTCGACGGCAGCACCCAGCGCGCGGCCCGCACGGACGGGGACGGACGCGTGGAGATCACGGCGGCACCCGGATCCCGGCCCCTCACGGTCACCGGCACGGCCGGGAGCATCACCCGCACCCTCGACCCGGGGGGAGCGGACGGCACCGACCCCGCGGGCCCGGGTCTCACCGATTCGCAGGTACGCCGGCTCGAGCAGGCCGCCCAGGCCGCCCAGGGGGCCAAGCAGGCGGCGCAGGACGTGAAGGACCAGCTCGCGACGCTGACGGCGAGTCCCGGCTCCCTGCGCCCGTCCGAGCTCAAGGAGTCGATCGACCTGCAGCTCGACCTCACCCAGCAGGTCGTCGGCTCGCCCTTGCCTGCCGACCCGCCGATGGCGCCGCGTCCGGGCGGCTCGATCGGCTTCGCCCCCCGCCCGTTGGAGCAGCAGCGCGAGGCGCAGCTCGAGGGGGCCGAGGCGGCCTACCAGCAGCAGCTGGACGACGCGACGAAGGAGCAGCAGCGGGCGCTGGACGAGACGGTGCGGCAGATCATCGACTTCATCGCGGAGATGCAGCAGGCCCAGCAGGACCAGCTCCGCACGATCGTCCGCGCCTCGACGATCGAGGTCGTCCGCACCGGTCCGTTGCCCTCGGGCGCCGTCAGCGTCGACGTGCCCGCCGGCTTCTCGGGTCGGCACCACGTCGGCGCGATCGACCCCGCCTCCGGGTACGTGACGGCCTGGCAGCCCTTCGACGTCGCGGTGGCCGGGGCCGGTTCGCCGGGAGCCGGTGCGGACGGCGCTGGCTCGGTCCTGCCCCGCACCGGCGCACCCGCGCTGGCCGGGTTCGTCGTCCTGGCTGCCGTCATGATGCTCGCCGGGACCGGAGCCCTGGTCACGAGGCGGCGCCGCACGGGCTGACCAGTCCCCTCGCCTCACCGGTGGGGGGGGGGGGGGGGGGGGGGGGGGGGGGGGGGGGGGGGGGGGGGGGGGG
>NZ_JANLGG010000052.1:0-5858 GCF_024655735.1 Aeromicrobium sp. 50.2.37 | reverse complement strand
CCCCCCCCCCCCCCCCCCCCCCCCCCCCCCCCCCCCCCCCCCCCCCCCCCCCCCGGGGCGGGGGCCGGGGTCATCGGCCGTGGAGGGGGTTGGCGAGGCGTCCGACGAGCTGCAGCGACTGCGCCTGGTCGGCGAGGTCGACCATCTCGAGGGTGTTGCGCAGCTGCAGCCGGTTCAGGCACGAGTGCTCGAAGTCGGGTGCCAGCAGGTCGTACCGGGCGTGCTGGGCGGCCAGCTCGAGGTGGTCGGCCTGCAGGTCGCGCAGGCACGCGGCCGCCGCGGCCCAGAACTCCTCCCCCGACAGCACCCCGTCGTCGGCGAGGATCGCCGCGAGGAACCTCAGGAAGCCGTCGAGCACGTCGGTGAGCACGGCCAGCGCCTGCTGGCCCTCCGGCACCCGAGCCCGGATGCGCTGCACGGCCTCGGGCAGGGAGTCGAGCGGGTGCGCCTCGGGTCCGTCGCCCGCGAGCAGTGCGACCTCCTCGCCCACGTCCTTCATGACCGCGCGCACGGGCACGTGGTCCCGCAGCACGAGGATCAGGTTCTCGCCGTGCGGCATGAAGGCCAGGTCGTGGGCCCACAGGCAGTGCGCGACCGGCCGCAGGTAGACGTCGAGGTAGCGGCGCACCCAGTCCGCGGGCGTCAGCCCCGACGCCCGGATCGTCGCCACGGCCAGGCTCCGACCCTCACGGTCGCGGTGCAGGAGCGACGCCATGGTCGCGGCCCGCTCGCCGGCCCCGAGCCGCGGCGTCTCGCGCCACAGGGCGGCGAACATCTTCTGGTACGGCCCGCGGCGTGCGCCGGCCACGCGCTGGTAAACCCCACCGGTGTAGCCGACGGCGGCCCGCTCGCGCAGCACCGTGAACCCGCATCGACGCAGCTCGACGTCGTCCTCGACGAGGGCGTGCACCCAGTCGTTGATGGCGGGCGTGCCACGCATGTAGTGCGGCGACAGCCCGCGCATGAAGCCCATGTTCTGCACCGACAGCGCCGTCTTGACGTACATGCGCGACGGGTCGGACACGTTGAGGAACGTCCGTACCGACTGCTGCGCGCGGTAGGCGTCGCGGCTCGTGCCGAGCGGCACCACGTCGCGTCGGGCGACGTCGGCCGCGAAGGTCACGGCCAGCTTGTTCGTCCACTGCCAGGGGTGCGCCGGCACCAGCAGGTAGTCGCGGGGATCGAGACCGAGGTCGCGCAGCCGCGTGTCGAAGGCGTCGCGCTGGTCCGCGTCGAGCTCGTCGGCGTAGAGCGCGTCCTCGTCGAGGCCCTCCCCCAGGGCCAGCACGGCGTGCTCGCGACGCACGCCCAGCCACACCAGGTGCACGTGGCTGCCGGTCTCGGGCGCGAACGCGCGGTAGTCGTCGAGCCCGTACCCGATCCGACCGTTCGTGGCGAGGAAGGCGGGATGCCCCTCGTGCATCGCGGCCTCGACCGTGGCGAGGTCCGCGTCGAGCAGGTCGTCGGCGGTGTGCGCGTGGTGGGTGTCGGTCCAGCAGGCGGCCGCGAGCGTGGCGCTCAGCTCCTCCAGGTACACCGCCACCAGGTGGTCGGGGATGCCCAGCTCGTCGTGCAGCTCGGCCACCAGCTCGAGCACGTCGACCGGCAGCGTCGCCCCGCCCCCCTCGGTGTCGCTGGTGCCGTCGGACCGCAGCACCGACCACGGGTCGACCGACCAGTGCTCCGGCTCGTGCACGTGGGCATGGAAGCGCCACGTCGAGGAGGTGGTGCGCACCTCCCACCAGCCGCCCGCGTCGGCCACCGGCTCGGGCGACAGGAGGCGTTCGTGGGTGAGCTCGCCCAGGGCCTTGGCCACGAGCCGACGCTGGGCGCGCTCGAGCGTCACCGGCTCCAGGTGGTCGGCGGTGTCCAGGACTCGGGGGTCGAGGGTGTTCGGCGTCGCCAGCAGGGCGGTGGGGGTCATGCGGCGTCTCCCGTCGGGTCGAAGGATGCTCCGAGCTCGCTCGCCTCGAACTGCTCGCGCGTGCACGTGCTCAGCAGCGCCCGCTTGTCGGGCAGGTCGATCTCGCGCTCGGCCACGAAGCCGGCGCGGGCGTTGAGCGCGTGGATGGCGGTGTTGCGGGCGTCGGGCTCCACCACCACCCGGCGGGTCGTGACGCCGTCGTGGCCCGCGAGCGTGAAGCAGTGCCGCACGACGGCTGCGAAGACGGCCGCCGTGAAGCCGTGCACCGGGGCGTCCGTCGGCGCCACCAGCACGTGCATGCCGAGGTCGCCCGGCTGCGTCCGGTGGAACGACGCCAGGGGCGAGTGCGCCGGGTCGTAGGTCTCGGCCAGGAAGGACGCGGCACCGTCTGCCGCCCGCCCCCGCAAGCGGGAGGTGCCCCCAGGCCCGGTGGTTCCTGAGCCCCGTCGAAGGGCACCCCCGCCGGGACCGACCCGTCCGAGCCAGGCGTCGTGGTGGGGGCTCGCGACGATGTCGGCGTACTCGCGGCGCACGTCGTCGACGCTCGCGCCCTGCATCATCCAGAACACCGACCGTGGGTGGGTCACCCACGCGTGCAGCAGCGGCGCGTGGCGGTCGACGTCGAGCGGCTCCAGCCCGATCCTCATCGGTCCACCCCCGACAGGGCGCGGTCGTCGGCGGGCGCCCCGAACGTCTGGAAGGCGATGCGCTCCTCCACCGGGTACACCTGCCGCCCCGCCATCGCGTTGAGGATCACCGACGACCGGAAGGCCCCCATGCCCAGGTCGGGGGCGACGAAGCCGTGCGTGTGCTCCTCGGCGTTCTGCACGAAGACCCGGTGGTCGGCGTCGATCGTGTAGTCCGACGCGACGGCGTACCGGCCGCGCTCGTCCCACCTGACGTGGTCGTGCAGCGGTTCCACCAGGTCGGGCAGCCCGGCGCGGTAGCCCGTGGCCAGCACGAGGGACGCGGTGCTCGTGCGGAACGGCACGTCGGTCTCGTCGTGACGCAGCTCCAGGCCGACCCGACCCGATGGCGCGTCCCACGACGCCGACGTGAGCGTGGTGCCGGCCAGCAGGTCGGTCGTGACGGGGCCGTCGACGCTCAAGCGGTAGAGGGTGTCGTAGATGTCGTCGACGAGGTCGCCGCTGATGCCCTTGTAGAGCGGCTTGTGCTCGCCGACCAGCCGGTCGCGGACGTCCGTCGGCAGAGCCTGGAAGTACGCCGTGTACTCCGGCGACGTCATCTCCAGCGTCAGCTTCGTGTACTCCATCGGGAAGAAGCGCGGCGACCTCGTCACCCAGGTGAGGTGGTAGCCGCACCGCCCGGCGTCCTCCAGCAGGTCGCGGTACACCTCGGCGGCGCTCTGCCCGCTGCCGACGACCGTGATCGAGTCGGTGGCCTGGAGCGCCTCCTTGCGCGGCAGGTAGTCGGCGGTGTGGACGACGGTCCCACCGTGCCCACCCTCGAGCAGCGCGCGCGCCGCGGCAGGCACGTGCGGACGTGTGCCCACGCCGAGCACCACGTGGCGAGCCGTCAGCGCGGTGGGGCCGTCGGCCGTCAGCGCGGTCACCGTGAACAGGTCGCCGTCGCGCCGGACCGACTGGACGTGGTGGCCCAGGCGCACGGGCAGCTGCTCGGCCGCCCAGCGCAGGTAGCGGTCGTACTCGCGGCGGAGCGGGTAGAAGCTCTCGCGGATGTAGAACGGGTACAGCCGCCCGGCCTGCTTGAGATAGGCAAGGAACGAGTAGGGCGACGTCGGGTCGGCCATGGTCACGAGATCGGCCATGAACGGCACCTGCAGCGTGGCCTCGGGGAGCATCATGCCGGCGTGCCACGACACGTCGTCGCGGGACTCCAGCACCACGCCCCGCAGACCGGTGGGCTCGGCGAGGGCGGCTAGTCCGAGGTTGAACGGTCCGGCGCCGACGGCCACGAAGTCGAGGACCTCCTGCCGGCCCCTCACGAGGCCACCTCCTGGCGGTCGCGCTCGAGCAGGTCCTCACCGGTCGAGCGCACCCGCTCGAGCACGGCCACGACGTCCTCGAGCGTGGCGGACGGGTTGAGCAGGGTGAGCTTGAGCCACGCCCGCCCGTCGACCTTCGTGCCGGCGACGACCGCTCGACCGTCGCCCCAGAGGGTGCGCCGGATCCGGGGGTTGAGGTCGTCGGCGAGGTCGTCGTCGAGGCCGTCGGGCCGGTAGCGGAACACGACGGTGCTCAGCTCGGGCTCGGCCCGCAGCTGCAGGTCGTCCTGCTCGCGCACCCAGTCCGCCGTCGCGTGCGCGAGGTCGATCGCGGTGTCGAAGCCCTGCCCGATCGCGTCGGCGCCCATGACGCGCAGCGTGAGCCAGAGCTTCAGCGCGTCGAACCGGCGGGTGGTCTGCAGGCTCTTGTCGACCTGGTTCGGCAGGTCGGCCGTGCGGGGGTTCAGGTACTCGGCGTGGTAGGTCACGTGCCGCAGGACCCCCGCGTCGCGCACCAGGACGGCGCTCGCGCTCACGGGCTGGAAGAACGTCTTGTGGAAGTCGACGGTGACCGAGTCGGCCCGCTCGATGCCGTCGAGCCGGTGCCGACGTCGCGGCGACGCGAGCAGCCCGCCCCCGTACGCGGCGTCCACGTGCATCCACACCCCGTGCTCGGCGCACAGGTCGGCGACGGCACCGAGCGGGTCGATCGCACCCAGGTCGGTGGTGCCCGCCGTGGCCACCACGGCCATGGGGACGAGCCCGCGGGCGAGGGTGTCGTGCAGCGCGCGCTCGAGCGAGACCGGGTCCATCCGGTGCCGGGCGTCCACGGCGACCGGGACCACCGCGTCGGCGTCGAGGCCGAGGATCGTGGCGGCCTTCTGCACGCTGAA
The DNA here is from genome assembly GCF_024655735.1 of Aeromicrobium sp. 50.2.37. Classification (NCBI taxonomy): domain Bacteria; kingdom Bacillati; phylum Actinomycetota; class Actinomycetes; order Propionibacteriales; family Nocardioidaceae; genus Aeromicrobium; species Aeromicrobium sp. 50.2.37. The sequence continues at coordinate 1,075 of NZ_JANLGG010000052.1, read as the reverse complement.
GTGCGCGTCGGTCGAGCAGAACACCCGGAAGCGTGCGAGCGAGTCGGCGTAGGCCAGGCCTGGGTCGACGTGGCCACGCAGGAAGGTCTCGCCGCGTGCCATGAGCAGCGCCTGCAGGTTCGACTGCGTGCCGCCCGACGTGAACACGCCGTCGGCGCTCCCGCCCTCGGCGGGAACCGCGAACCCGATGCGTCCGGCGGTCCAGTCCACCAGCCGACGCTCGATGAGCGTGCCCCCTGCGCTCTGGTCCCAGGTGTCGAGCGAGGAGTTCACGGCCGAGACGAAGAGCTCCGCCAGCAGCGCCGGGACGACCACGGGGCAGTTCAGGTGCGCGGCGTAGCCGGGGTCGTGGAACCACACGGCGTCGTCGAGGTACACGTCGCGGAGCTCGGCGAGCGCGACGTCGACGTCGACCGGCCGGTCCAGGTCGACGGCGTCGACGGCGCGTGCGACGTCGGTGACCGAGCGACCGCTGAAGGGCGTCCGGACGCTGCCGAGGTGCTCGGTGAGCACGTCGAGCCCGGCGCGCATGGTCGTGGCATAGTGCTCGGCGTTGGCCGGGCTGAACAGGTGGTCGTCCACCGTGCTCCTTCCCCCGAAGGTCATGTAGGCAAGCCTTACCTAAGCAAATCCGGACCCTCCCGGCAACCTGCTGGGAGCCACGTCACACCTCACCCTCGGAGGCGCCCGTGCACCCGCTCACCGGTTTCTGGCGCTCGATCGAGGCCGTGCACTCCGTGGTCTACTTCGCGCCCGATGCCCAGTCCCGCTACGAGTCCCTGGGGCTGAAGGGCTACTGGATGGGCTACGCCGCCTCGCGCGCCGGCGCCCTCGGCACCCCCACCGCCCCGGTGGTGGTGGCCGCCTTCCACGGCTTCGCCCCGCGACTCGTCGAGCGGGCCGTCCCCGACGCGTGGCGGATGGCCGACCCGAAGGCCGTGCTGGCCGAGCGGCTCGCGATCGCCCGCGACGCGCTCGGTCCCGCCCTCGTCGGGCACGACGTCGAGCGCCTGGCCGCGCGCCTCGCGCAGGTGGTCGGTCGCGCCGACCTCGCCGGGAAGCCGCTGGCCGCCGC
>NZ_JANLGG010000051.1:0-6468 GCF_024655735.1 Aeromicrobium sp. 50.2.37 | reverse complement strand
ACCGCTGGTCGAGTAGGGCGGGCGAGCTTGCGAGGCCCGTCCGTATCGAGACCACACACCGACGATCTCGATTCGCCTCTCCCTCGCGGCGCTCGATCACCGGGGGCGGGATCGGCGCCGCGGCAGTGTGCCGCGACCACCCGGTCGGCTGCACCTAGGCTGACGACCATGACGACGTGGGGTGCATCGAGCGAGGTCGGACGTCTGCGGACGGTCATGCTGCACCGGCCGGGCCAGGAGCTGGCGCGGCTGACGCCACGCAACAACGACTCGCTGCTGTTCGACGGCATCCCGTGGCTGGGGCGCGCGCAGGACGAGCACGACGCGTTCGCGCAGGCGCTGCGCGACCACGACGTCGAGGTGCTGTACCTCGTGGAGCTGCTCGTCGAGACGCTCGAGCAGCCCGAGGCGCGGGCCGAGATCATCGCCAGCACGACGGCCACGCTGCACCTCGGCGACAGCCTGCGCCGCTACCTCGCGTCGGCGCTGGCCGACCTGCCCGCCGAGGAGCTGGCCGCGGTCGTCACCGCCGGCCTGCGCAACGACGAGATCGCCCACCGCAGCATCGTCACGAGCCTGCTGCGCCCCGACGACTTCCTCGTCGACCCGCTGCCCAACCTGCTGTTCACGCGCGACTCCTCGGTGTGGCTGCCCGACCGGGTGGCCGTGACCAGCCTGGCCATGCCGGCCCGCGTGCGCGAGACGCAGCTGACCGGCCTGATCTACACGCACCACCCGCGGTTCGCCGGCGCCGAGCGTGTCCACGGCCCGCACCTGGAGCACCTCGAGGGCGGCGACGTGCTGCTGCTCGCCCCCGGCGTGATCGCCGTCGGCGTCGGCGAGCGCACCACCCCGGCCGGCTTCGAGCGGTTCGCCTCGACCGTGCTCTCCACCGGGCTCGCGCAGACGGTGCTCGCGGTGCCGATCGCGCAGGAGCGCGCCACCATGCACCTCGACACCATCGTGACGATGGTCGACGTCGACAGCGTGGTCATCTACCCCAACATGGCCGACGAGCTGCGCGCCATCGCCGTCACGGCGGGCGACGGCGAGGACGGCGCGCTGGTGGTGGGTGCGGAGCGGTCGTTCTTCGAGGCCGCGGCCGAGGCGATGGGCATCGACGCGCTGCACCGCATCGACACCGGCCTCGACCCGGTCACGGCCGAGCGCGAGCAGTGGGACGACGGGAACAACACCCTCGCGATCGACGCTCGGCTGGCCGTGGCGTACGAGCGCAACGAGCAGACCAACGCCCGGCTCGAGGAGCACGGCATCGAGGTCGTCGCGATCAGCGGCTCCGAGCTCGGCTCCGGCCGCGGCGGCCCGCGCTGCATGAGCTGCCCGATCCTGCGCGACTGACCCGCAGACCAGACCCGTCGCCGCACGGTCTCGATAGGCCGACCCCACCGCTGGTCGAGTAGCGGTTCCGGCGACGAAGGAGCTCGGATCCGCGTATCGAGACCACCCGGCACCGTCAGACGATCGTGACCTGCGGCGCGTAGAGCGCCATCGCGTCGAGGGCGCGTCGGTGGTCCTCCGGCGAGGAGCCGGCACAGGCGTCGGACACGACCTCGAGGGTCGCGCCCGCGTCGGCGGCAGCCAGCACCGTCGAGAGCACGCAGCAGTCGGTGGACACCCCGGCGACCACGAGCGTCGGGGCAGGCCCGGTGACGGACCGGACCGCGTCCCACTTGCCGAAGGTCGGGGCGGACACGACCGTGGCGTCGGCCGCGAGGTCCGCCAGGTCGGGCACGACGTCGAACATCGGGTCGTCGGCGGGCCGGTCGGCGAAGGGCCACGCGTCGAAGTACGTGCGCCAGGACCCGACGCGCTCGGCGCCCGGGGCCGGGACCCACCGCGTGACGATCGTCGGCAGGTCGGCGGCCAGCGCCCGGATCGGCTCTACCGTCCCTGCGAACATCGGTGACCCCCAGGGGGAGTCCGGGTCGGCGAACACCCGCTGCGGGTCCACGACGACCAGCCAACGGCCCGTCACGGGACCAGCGCCTCCTGGCGGCGCACCACGGAGCGCCGGGCGACGAGGGTGACCACGAGACCGAGCGCGAAGGCCACGAGGACGCCGAGGTTGGCGTAGGGCCACGCGCCGTCCCAGCCGGCACCGTCGGGCAGCCGGGTGCCCAGGCCGAACGGCTGGATGAGGTAGCCCTGCCAGTCGTTCCACGCGGTGCCCGAGACCTGGTTGACGACCAGGCCCCAGCCGATGACCGAGGCCACGAGCATCGTGCCGACCGACGTCCAGTCCACGGCGCCGTACCGTCCGGAGGCGTCGAACAGGGCGGCGTCGTCGTAGTCGCGCCGACGCAGCGCGATGTCGCCGATCATGATGCCGGCCCAGGCAGCGATCGGGACGCCGAGCGTGATGAGGAAGCTCGTGAACGGGCCGAGGAACGTCTGCGCCACGAACACGACGTAGACCGTGCCGAGCGTCAGGATCACACCGTCGACGCCGGCCGCGGCGGGGCGAGGGATCCGCACGCCCAGGCTGAGCAGGGTGAGGCCCGAGGAGTAGATGCCGAGCACCGCACCCGAGACGAGGGCCAGCACCGACGCGACCAGGAACGGCACGAGGAACCAGGTGGGCAGGGCGGACGCGAGCGTCCCGATGGGGTCGTCCACGATGCCCGCGCTGAGCGTGTCCGAGGATCCGGCCAGCAGCACGCCGTAGACCACGAGGACCACCGGGGCGAGCGCGCCGGCGATCGTGTTCCACAGCACGATCTGCGAGCCGGGGGTGTCACGCCGCTGGTAGCGCGACCAGTCCGCGGCGATGTTGATCCAGCCGAACCCGAAGCCCGTCATCACCATGACGAAGGCGCCGACGACGGCCTGGCCCGATCCGCCGGGCAGGGCCGTGACCCGGTCCAGGTCGATCTGGTCGAACGTCAGCAGGATGTAGCCGATGGTCACGGCCCCGGTCAGCCACGTGAGGACCGACTGCATCCGCATGATCAGGTGGTAGCCGGCCACCGACGCGGCGACGATCAGCGCCGCGATCACGACGCACGCCACGACCTTGGTGCCGATGCCGCCACCCCAGCCGAGCTCCCGGAAGATGGTCGCCGTCGCGAGCGTCGCCATGATCGCGAGGAAGGTCTCCCACCCGATGGAGATCAGCCAGCTGAACACGCCGGGCACCTTCTGGCCGACGACACCGAAGGGCGCGCGGCTCAGGACCATGGTGGGCGCCGACCCTCGCTTGCCCGCGATGGCCACGAGCCCGCACGCGGCGAAGGAGACCACCACACCGAGCACGGTCACGAGCACGGCCTGCACCAGCGAGAGGCCGAAGCCCAGCACGTAGCTGCCGTAGGAGATGCCGAACACCGACACGTTGGCCGCGAACCACGGCCAGAACAGGTCGGACGGCTTGGCGGTGCGGTCGGACTCGTCGATCACCTCGATGCCCGTGACCTCGATGCCCGCACGCCGCACGGCCTCGAGACCGGACGTGCCGGTGGTGGGCTGCTCGTTCATGCACCCAGCGTCCCACGATCGGGCCCGACGTGGGCCCACCAACGGGCCCACGGACCCGGGTGCCCGGCCGTCCGGGCGGCCTAGCCTCGCTCACCGGCACCGGCCCCCGGAGCCCATCGCCCTCGGAGACTCCCATGAAGCGCACCCTCCTCGCCCTGGCCGCGTCGGCCGCCACCGTGCTCGCGACCACGGCCGGTCCGGCGGCGGCGTCGAACCCCGTCGACGTCACCAAGGAGTCCTGCCTGTCCAACCAGACGCTCCGAGCCGGCTGCGTCAGCGTGAGGTGGGACGCGAGTGACCGCGACGTCCGCGCGATCGGCCTCGCCTGGTCCAAGGGCGACCCCAAGGTCGGCGCCGTCACCGAGCTCACCCTGCAGCGCCGCACGTGCGGCGGGGCGTGGAACACCGTCTCCTACGACGCCGATCCCGACGGGTACGCGGTGCTCGACACCGTCGGCTCACCGTCGTACTCGACCGGGATCACCGGTCGTCAGTGGCGGGCGAAGGCCGTGATCTCGTGGAAGGTCGCCGGCTACCCGAGCACCCGCAGGAGCACCGTCCGCACGACTCCCGTCCTCGGCTCCTGCTGAGCCGGCCCCACCACGAGAGGAACCCTCATGAAGCGCCTCATCACCGCGACCGCCCTCGCCGTCGCCTCCACCGTCCTCGCCGCCACGCCCGCACAGGCCGACACCGTCAGCAAGGTCAACTGCGACGGCAGCGACGGCAGCGGGCTCACCGCCACCCAGTACGTCGCCATGGTCGCGTCGAAGCCGTGCGTCTTCGTCGAGTTCGACCGCACGGCCAAGCGAGGCACGGCCAAGAGCTACTCCCGCCCCAAGCCCGGCCAGGGCGCCGTCACCCAGCTGGCGCTGTTCCGTCGCCCCTGCGGCGGCAGCTGGACGCGCGTGGCCTACGCGCCCGACGCCGACGGCTGGTTCGGCCAGCAGCGCGACGTCGCTCAGACGTCCGCAGCCCAGGGCAGCGGACGCGTCCAGTGGTACGCGTCGGGCAAGTTCTCCACGCGCGTCAACGGCACGATCGTGGCCAAGCGACTGAAGACCGGCGTCGTCGACGGCTGCTGACCGTCCGGCTCAGCGGATGGTGAGCTGGCGACTCGTCAGGTTGGAGCGGGCGTTGCGCTGCTCCGACGTGAGCGGGGCGTCGTCGGCGATGGCGGCGTCGAGGCGTGTGGACAGCTCCGCGAGGGGGCCGTCGAGCGCCGCAGCGCCGTCGTCGACCACAGTCGGGTCCATCTCCCACACCGGCACGAGCAGGCCGTGCGCGCGGAACATGCCGATGAGCTTGGTGCCCTCACCCAAGGTCTCCTCGCCGGCGGCAGCCAGCCGGGCGAAGCCGTCGAGCACCGTGTCCTCGTTCTTGGTGACCACCCACCGCAGGTAGCGCTTGTCGCCCATGCGCACCCAGTAGGCCGCCTCGACCGAGGTCAGGCGCTCGGTGGGCGAGACTGACTCGTTGGCCTGGGCGAGCGCGTCGGAGCCCTCGGCGTCCGTGCCCTCCACCCAGAAGTCGAAGCCGCTGTGCACCTCGACGTCGAACGACGACGCCGGGTCCACGACCTGCTGCAGCCGGTCGCCCACACCCGGGTCGCGCACGGGGACGGGGTTGCCGGGCTCGGTCTCGCGGGCGGTCTCGATGGTGCCGGCGAGGTCGCGGCTCACGTCGCCGTGGTTGTGCAGCACCTGCAGACCGAGCCAGATCTCGCCGTCGGGACGGCGGATGCCGGCGCCGCTCCCGGGGAGCAGGGAGCACACGCGCACCTGCTCGCCGTCGTTGAGCGTGACCGTGGCCGTGGCTGCGGGCACGAACTCGCGCAGCGCGATCCAGTCACCCTCTCCGGGCAGTCCCTCGAACGTCCGGGCCACGAACGGCATGCGGGCAGGCTTCGGGGCCTTGGTGCGGCGCGACTTCTTTCCCATGGCCGCACCCTAACGAGCCCGGTCGAACCCCGCGGACGAGAGGGTCGTCAGTGGTCGAGGGCGAGCTCGGCGCCCACGCGCGTGCCGGCCGACATGTCGACCCACCACCGGTCGGCCACCCGGTTGATGATCGACAGGCCACGACCGCTGAGGGAGTCCTCGTCGAAGTCGATCGGCTCCAGCGAGGCACCCTCGCCGCCGTCGTGCACGCTGAGCTCCAGCAGCTGACGGTCGACGTCGATCGTCCAGGCGATCTCCATCGTCCCGTCGGCGGCCGGCTGGCCGTGGGCCACGGCGTTGGCGACCATCTCGCTCAACACGATGAGGGCGTCGTCGATGGTGCTGGGACTGGCGCGGTTGACCGTCAGGAAGCCCGCGAGCTTGGTGCGCGCCATGCTCGGCGTGGACGGCTCGAACGGCAGGCGCACGGTCGCGGAGGGGCGTGACGACGCCGGTGTGGCACCGGCTCCGCTCTCTTCCTCTGCGCGCATATAGTCCAAAGTAACCATGTCCCCCCTGGTTTTCCACCCCCTGGCCCCACTCGCCTCCCGCGACGGACGGTGCCGGTGGGGCGGGCGGGGACGCCGAACCAGACGAGGAGTGAGCCCTGTGGACGTCCCCACGACGACCGTCGAGGACCTGCCCGACCCCCTGCCCGACGACCTCGTGGTGCTCGACGTGCGCGAGCAGCACGAGTGGGACGCCGGGCACGTCGACGGCGCGACGCACGTGCCGCTCGGCGACCTCCCGACGCGCGTCGGCGAGCTGGACCCACAGGCCCGCACGCTGGTGGTCTGCCACCTGGGTGGACGCTCGGCCCGCGCGACGGCCTGGCTGTCGCAGCAGGGCCACGACGTGGTCAACCTCGCCGGCGGCATGGACGCCTGGGAGGCCGCCGGGCGGCCCACCACCTGACAGGTCCCGTGCCGGGCACCTCGACGAGCTCGGCGACCACACCGCTCGGTGAGCGGGGCAGGACGCGGGGGGGGGGGGGGGGGGGGGGGGGGGGGGGGGGGGGGGGGGGGGGGGGGGG
>NZ_JANLGG010000050.1:0-7154 GCF_024655735.1 Aeromicrobium sp. 50.2.37 | reverse complement strand
CTGGGTCGGCCCGCGGACGCCGCCGGCGCGGCCCGGCTCGGTGAGCTGGCCCGGGTCGTCGCCCTGCCCACGGAGGCGCCCGGCCTGGTGGTGGCCGCACTCGTGCACGCCGAGGTCGCGACGTCGGGTGCGTTCGCGGCGCACGGCGGGATGGTGGCCCGTGCCGCCGAGCGGCTCGTGCTCGTCGTCAAGGGTGTCGACCCGGCCTCGGTCGTCGTCCCGGAGGCGGGCCACGCGGCCGAGCCTGCCGGGTACGGGGCGGCCCTCACCGCCTACGCCCGGGGCGACGCGACCGGCATCCAGCAGTGGCTCCAGTACGCCTCGCAGGCGCAGTCCCGCGCGGCCGAGGCCTCGCCGTTGGCCGTCGCGCCCCGCTGACCGGAGCGGTCCCAGCACACGACGACGCCCGGCCACCTCTCGGGCGACCGGGCGTCGGCGGGCCTCAGACGCGCGGGGCCAGCTGGTCGTAGATCCAGGCGTAGGTCTTCTCCAGACCGTCGCGCAGTGAGATGGAGGGCTCCCAGCCGTAGATCTCGTGGAACATCGTGTTGTCGCTGTTGCGGCCGCGCACGCCCTGCGGCGCGGTCAGGTCGTGCTCCTTGCTGACCGTGATCCCGGCGATGTCCTCGAGGATGCCGATCATCTGGTTGATCGTCACGAGCTCGGAGGAGCCCAGGTTGACCGGCTCGACGTTCTCGCCGGCCAGGATCTCCTGGGTGCCGCGCACGCAGTCGTCGATGTACATGAAGCTGCGGCTCTGCTCGCCGTCGCCCCACACGTCGATCGTGTGCTCACCGGTCAGCTTGGCCCAGGCGATCTTGCGCGACAGCGCCGCGGGCGCCTTCTCGCGGCCGCCCTCGAACGTGCCGTCGGGACCGTAGACGTTGTGGTAGCGCGCCACGCGCGTCTCCAGGCCGTAGTCCTCGCGGAAGTGGCGGGCCATGCGCTCGCTGAACAGCTTCTCCCAGCCGTAGCCGTCCTCGGGCTCGGCCGGGTAGGCGTCGGACTCCTTGAGCGCGGTCACGTTCGGGTCGGTCTGCTTCGTCCCGTTGTAGACGCAGGCCGAGCTGCTGTAGAAGAACTGCTCGGTGCCGGCGTCGCGCGCTGCGACGAGCATGTTCGTGCTGGTGAGGACCGAGAGCATGCACTCGGCCTTGTTGTTCTCGATGAAGCCCATGCCGCCCATGTCCGCGGCCAGGTTGTAGATCGCCTGGGTGCCCACCGACATCTTGTGGGCGTCGCCCATGTCGGAGCAGTCCGCCACGAGGCTCTCGGCGTCGTCGTGCACCTGGTACCACTCCGACGTCGGCTTCTTGTCGACCGCTCGCACCGTGCGTCCCTGCGCCAGCAGGTCGGCCACCAGGTGGCCGCCGATGAAGCCGCCCGCTCCCGTCACCAGTACCGTCATCGCTCTTGCCCTCCGTGGGAAGTTGTGGGGCCGCGTCGCCTGGCGAGCGCGGTCCGTCGTACCCCTTACAACGACCGAGGTCCGAGAGGTTACGAGCCGATCGTGATCTGGCGCACGGACGGGACCGGCCACGATCTCTCGCGTCGTGGCCGTGACAGCGGGCGCCTCGACTCGTTCAGGAAGTGGTGCGAGGGAGCCTCCCGGCCTCCTCGTGGTCACCTACACTCGGGACACCCGTCGCGCTCGGCGGGAGGAGGAGGCACAGCCGTGGAACTGCGGCAGTTCTTGGGCGCTCTGCGCGCGCGTTGGGTGTTCAGCACGGTGACGTTCCTCGTCGGTGCGGCCCTGACCGTCGCCACGGTGTTCCTGATGACCCCGCAGTACGGGTCGAGCGTGAAGCTCTTCGTGTCCACGCCGTCGGGAGGGTCGGCCGAGTACGCCGCGTCCTTCATCGTCACGCAGCGTGTGGCGTCGTACGCGGAGCTGGCCACCGACCCGTCCGTGCTGCAGCGCGTGGTCGACTCGCTCGACCTCGACATGACGCGCGAGGACCTCGAGGGTCGTGTGTCGGCCTCCGTGATCACGGGCACGCAGACCATCGAGCTGGACGTGACCGCCGAGACGCCGGAGCTGGCCCAGCAGATCGCGAAGGCCGAGGCCGAGGAGGTCGTGGCGCTCGTCGAGCAGCTGGAGCGCCCCGCCCTCAAGGACGAGGAGCCGGCCATCGCGGCCCGGATCGCCGCCGAGCCCAGCATCAGCGACCAGCCGGTCTCGCCCAACATCCCGCTCAACCTGGGCATCGGGCTGCTCATCAGCCTCTTCGTCGCGATCGTCGGCGCCCTCCTGCGTGACCTGCTCGACCGCACGGTCAAGTCGCGCCAGGACGTCGAGAAGATCAGTGGCCACTCGGTGCTCGTGACCCTGCCCTACGACCCCCAGGTCAAGAAGACGCCACTGGCCACGGAGGTCGGCGGAAGCCTCGCCGAGGCGTTCCGCGTGCTCCGGACCAACCTGCAGTTCGCCGACCTCGACGCCGAGCGACAGGCCATCCTGGTCTCCAGTGCCCTGCCGGACGAGGGCAAGACGCTGGTGGCGACCAACCTGGCCCTCACGATGGCCCAGTCCGGACGGTCCGTGCTGCTCATCGACGCCGACATGCGCAACCCCAACGTCGCGGAGCTGCTCGGTCTCGAGAACTCCGTCGGCATCGTCACGGTGCTGGTGGGGCGCACGTCCATCGAGGACGCCACCCAGCCGCACGTGAGCGGCATCAGCTTCATGGGGACCGGCCCCGCCCCGCCGAACCCCGCCGAGGTCCTCGACACCCAGGCCATGCGCGACCTGATCTCGCGTGTGCGCAAGGAGTACGACGCGGTCATCATCGACGCGCCGCCCATGCTGCCGGTGGCCGACGCGTCGATCCTCATGACCGAGGTCGACGGGGCGCTCCTGCTGGTGCGCCACGGCTCCACCACGCGAGAGCAGCTCCGTCTGGCCGTGGCACGGATCCACGCCGTGGGCGGCCGACTGTTCGGCACGATCCTCAACCGCACGCCGCGCCGCTCGGGCGACGCCGACGGCTACGGGTACGGCTACGGACACGGGTACGGGTACGGCTACGCGCCCACCCCCGTTCCCGAGCCGACGTCCTCGACCCGCGGTCGGCGCATCGGCCGCCGCGTGAAGCGCTGACGGAGGCCTCATGGCCGTGCTGGAGTCGGTGAAGGAGCGCGTGGGCCCGCGGGAGCGTCGGGCGATCACGTCGGCGGTGCTGCCCGTGCTGGTGGTCGGTGCGCTCCTCGCCCTGCTGGTGCCCCTGTCGTCGCTCGGCGGTGTGGGGGCCGGGCTCGCGCTGACCTTCGCGGTCGGGCTCGTCGTCCTCGCCGCGGTCGGGGTCGAGAGCACCGCGGTCACGGTCCTCGCGATCGGGATCGCCCTGTCGCCGCTCGACAACTTCCGGCCGATCGGGGCGCTGGCGTTCGCGTCACTGTCCGACCTGGTGCTGCTGGCGGGACTCCTCGTCCTCCTGCCCGTGCTGCTGCGCAAGCCGCTGCCGAGCGAGTGGTTGTTCCTCGCCTCGGCCGGTGCGCTGGTCGTGGTGGGTCTGGTGTCGTCGGCCGGCGCCGAGGAGAGCGGTGCGAGCCTGAACAGCCTGCTCCGGCTGCTCGTGGGCGCACTGCTCCTGCCCGTCGCCTTCATGGTGTGGCGACCCTCGCGCAGGGTCGTCGTGGGCTTCGCCCTCATGTACGTGGTCGGCAACGTGGGCAACCTCGTGGCGGCCTACACGGTCGGCGAGTCCTCGTGGGACGGGCGCAGGATCGGCTACTCGACGCACCCCAACGTGATGGGCCTGTGCGCGATGCTCGGCCTCGCGCTCGTGCCGTTCCTGCTGCGCGTGCTCCCGCGCCGGTGGTCCTGGCTGGTCCTCCTGCTGGGTGGTGCCTGCGCCTGGAGCGTCTGGGTCAGCGGGAGCCGCGCCGCGCTGCTCGTGGCCGTCGCGGTCGCCGTGCTCTTCGTCGCGCTGGAGCGTCGGGTCGAGGTGGCGCTCGCCCTCTTCGGCCTCTCCATCCCCGCCCTGTGGATCGTCGGCAACGCCCTGACCGGCGGCGGCTCGATGCAGAACAACGTGCTGGGCCGGCTGCTCGGCGGCGGCACGGCCGCCGGGTCCGACGCCGAGCGGGAGTATCTCGCGAAGGTGGCGCTCGACGCCTTCACCTCCCACCCCGTGCTCGGCATCGGGCTGGGCGACGTGATGGAGGCGCACAACATCTACCTGCAGGTCGCGGCGGCCGTCGGGATCGTCGGCACCGCGGTCTACCTGGTGCTGCTCGCCTCGGTGGCGCTGCGGGCGATCACGCTCCCGGGTCCGTACGCGCTGCTGGCCCTGCCCGTCCTCGGCTACGCGATGATCGGCCTGATGACCACGATCCTCTGGGACCGCTACGTCTGGGCCGTGCTCGCGCTGCCCTTCCTCGTCCGGCTCGGCCAGGAGGCCCCCGAGCCGGACCCTGCCGAGACCGTTCCCTCGACCGACCAGTGGGAGACCGCATGACCGTCCTCGACCGCGCCACCTGGGTGGCGCGCCGCACCCGCCAGACCGTGTCGGTCTTCGACAACGGCTGGAGCGTCCTGCGTCAGATGGCCGCCCGTGCCGACGAGCTGGCCTTCGAGGTGGACGGTCTGACGATCCACTGCCCGAACGTGCCGGGTGCGCGGGTCCCCGTGTACGAGGTGTTCGCCGAGGACGAGTACTCGCTCGACTGGTTCGGCCACGGCCTGCCCGAGGACGTGCACGTGGTCGACATCGGGGCGCACATCGGCTGCTTCTCGACCGACCTCCTGCGGCGGTTCCCCGGTGCCACCGTGCACTCCTACGAGCCGACCCCGTCCACCGGTGCCTACACCGTGCGCAACGTCGAGTCGAACGGTCTCGCCGACCGGATCACCGTGCACCGCACCGCCGTCGGGTCGCGGGCCGGCACGTTGGTGATGGCCGACAACGGACCGGGCAGCGGCCACAACGGCGTCCTGCACCTCGGCGAGGCCGGGTCCGTCGAGATCGAGGTCGCCTGCGACAGCATCGCCGACGCGTTCGCCGCGGCCGGCGATCGGGTCGACCTGCTGAAGATGGACGCCGAGGGAGCGGAGTACGGGATCCTGCTCGACTCCGACCCTGCGCTCTGGTCGGGCGTGCGTCGGCTCGTCATGGAGTACCACCACTCCGACGAGCACGGCTTCGACGACCTGCGGACCTTCCTCGAGGGCACGGGCATGACCCTGGTGCGGCACGAGACCGGTGGCCCCGGCTTCGGCCTGGCCTGGTTCTCGCGCGACGCACTGCCACCCCACGTCGCCGTCTGACGTCGCCCCGACGGGACGTCGGCACCGACGGTCGCGCACGAAGAGGACGGCGCCACCGCTCGGGTGACGCCGTCCATGGGTCCGGCCGCGCTGCAGCTACCAGGCGTGCACTTCGTCATCGTCGCCTCGGGGCCGCTCGTCGCGGATGTCCCGGGAGCGACTGCCCAGTGGGACGGGAGATCGCCGCGTGGGTACTGAGGTGCCGGGCCGTCTGTGGAGTTGTTCCTGCCCTCAGTTGTACGCCGGTGCCGGGACGGGCGGAAGATCTACGGAGACGTAACCTTGCGTGCCGCCGTTCACAAGCGCACGTGGCCGGGACGGGGTCAGGTCGGGCCCGCTCAGGTCTGGACTGCTCAGGTCTGGGCGGCTCAGGTCTGGGGGAGGACCCGCTGCAGCAGCGTGGGTGAGGCGCGGCGGGACCGCCGGCGGGCGAGCAGGGCGACGCCACCCACCGCCGCGACGGCCGCGAGGCTCCAGGCGGCACGGCCCGTGGTGCTGTGCAGGCCGAGCCTGCTGCGCAGCGCGACCGGCCGGGCGAAGGCCAGCACCGGCCAGTCCCGCTCGGAGGCGATCCTGCGCAGGGTCTTGTCGGGGTTGACGCAGAACGGGTGGCCCACCGTCTCGAGCATGGGCACGTCGGTCTCGGAGTCGGAGTAGGCGAAGCACGCGTCGAGGTCGTAGCCACGTTCCTCGGCCAGCCGCTGCATCGCGGTGGCCTTGTGCGGGCCGTAGGCGTAGAACTCGACCTCGCCGGTGTAGCGGCCCTCCCGCTCGACGAGGCGGGTGGCGATGACGTCGGACACGCCGAGGAGCTCACCGACGGGCTCGACCACCTCCGACCCCGAGGCCGAGACGATCACGACGTCGCGACCGGCACGCCGGTGGTGCTCGATCAGGTCGACCGCCTCGGCGTAGACGATGGGGTCGATGACGTCGCGCAGCGTGCGACGCACGGACTCGCGCACGACCTCCACGTCCCACCCGGCGACCATGGCCGTGAGGTAGGTGCGCATCCGCTCGAGCTGGTCGTGGTCGGCGCCGTTGAGCCCGAACAGGAAGTTCGCGTAGGCGCTGCGCAGGACGGCACGGCGCGTGAGCAGCCCGCCCTCGAAGAAGGGCTTGCTGAAGGCCAGGGTGCTGGACCGGGCGATGATCGTCTTGTCCAGGTCGAAGAACGCGGCCGTACGGGGGCTCACCCAGCCAGGATAGGCCGACCCGGCCGACGTGTGGTCACCCCGCGTGGACACCGCGCGGCGCCGGGTCGTCCACAGGCCGTCCGGCGGCGTGCGCGGCGTCGTCCACAGGCCGCTCGCGGGGTCTCGTCCGCGGCTCCCCTCCCTGGTTCCGTGGGGACATGGACGCCGCACACCTGCTGGTCGCCACGGGCGACGCCGACCTGCTCGACGACGCCCTCCGGTGGTGCGCCGCGGTGGGCGTCACGCCGGAGGTCGCGTCCGACGCGGTCGCGGCTCGGCGCGCCTGGTCGGCGGCATCGGCCGTCCTCCTCTCGGCCGACCTCGCAGGACCGCTCGCCCGCACGGCTCCACCGCGGCGTGACGGCGTGCTCGTGCTGGGTGGGGAGCCCGGCGGCACCGCCGGCGAGACGCTCTGGCGCGACGCGGTGCTGCTCGGCGCCACGGCCGTGCTCGACCCCGCCGACGAGACCGCCGTGCTCGCGCGGCTCGGCGAGCTGCTCGACGGTCGCGACGAGGCGGCGTTCCTCGCCGTCGTGGGTGCCGTCGGCGGGGCGGGCGCCTCCACGTTCGCCACCGCGGTGGCACTGCACGCCGGTCGGCGCGGCCACCGCCCCGTCCTCGTCGACGCCGACACCAGGGGGGCCGGCGTCGACCTCGTCCTCGGCGCAGAACGCGCCGAGGGGGTGCGG
>NZ_JANLGG010000004.1:32166-149513 GCF_024655735.1 Aeromicrobium sp. 50.2.37 | reverse complement strand
GGACCGCGTCGTCCAGCAGGCCAAGCGCGACGCGCAGGAGCGGCTCAGCCAGGCCGTGGCGGCCGCGCGCTCGGCCGCGGAGGAGAAGCTGGCCGAGGCCGAGGCGACCGCGATGGAGTGGGTGGCGGCGGCCGAGGCCGAGGCCGAGCGGGTGGCCCAGTCCCACATCGTGGCGGCCAACCAGTCGGCCAAGGCCACCCCGACGTTCTCCGAGAGCATCTCGGAACCGTCGGTGGGGGAGTTCGTGGACGAGAAGCCGTCCGTGGGCACCGAGACCCCCCCGGAGGTGAGCGACGGGACCGGGGGATCCGTCCCCCCGACCAAAAAAAGGGTCATCCGCCGATCCTGAGTACCTGACCGCCGGCGCGATCGTCGCCGGCCTCGACGCGAGCACGCCCGAGGCGGAGCCGGAGTCGACCGCGGAGCCTGCGCAGGCCCCGCCCGCGGCCGACGAGGCACGTCCGACGCGGTCCTACGAGGACCTCGTGCCGGGGTCGCTGGCGTGGATCGCGGCGACGCACGGCGGGTCGTCCGACGACGGCGCGGCCGAGCTGGAGGACCAGCCCGGTGACCACGCCCGCCGCGACGCGGGCGAGCGGCGCCGAGCGGCCAAGCAGGCCAAGGCCGAGAAGCGTCTGGCCGCACGCCGCGACCGTGAGGAGCAGCGAGCCGCCGCCAAGGCGGAGAAGGATCGCGCCCGGCGCGAGCGCGCCGAGGCCAAGGACCGCGAGGCGGCCGAGCGCGCGGAGGCCAAGGACCGCGAGGCCGAGCAGGCCGCGGCCCGCAAGGCCGCGCAGGAGGCCGAGGACGCACGGACCAGGCAGCTCGCCGAGGAGCAGGCCGCGGCCGCGCGGGTGGAGCAGGACCGACGTCGCCAGGCCGAGAGCGCGGCGGCGGAGCAGAAGGCTCAGCGTCGCGAGAAGAGCAAGGCCGCAGCTCTCGCCGCCCTGGCCGGACGTCCGACCACCGCTCGAGCCGACGAGTCCGACGACCTCGCGTCTCGCGACGCCGCCGACCCCGATCGAGCGCCCGAGGACCGCGAGGCACAGGACCTGACGCCGGCCGACGCTGCGACGGAGGCCGAGGAGACGGCCCTGCTCGACGCCGTCGGTACGGCCCAGCAGGACGTCGACGCCACCGTGGGCGACGACCTGGGCACCTCCGACGACGTCGTCGAGGCGTCGGACCCTGACGTGGGTGCCGACGCACACGCGTCCGAGCAGACCCTGCACGAACCGGTAGGTCGCGGCGACGAGCGCCGGGCCGCCGCGGCAGCCACCGTGGCGCGTCGTCGTGAGAAGGCCGAGGCGAAGGAGCGGGCGCGCGCCGCGAAGGCCGAGGCGAAGGAGCGGGCGCGCGCCGAGAAGGCGTCGACCGTCGAGGCCGAGGACGGCGTGCCGGAGCCGCCGTCGGTGCCGCAGGAGTCCTCCTCCTTCGGGCCGGCGCGTGTCGTGTCCCTGATCGGCGTGGCGATCGGCGTGCTCGGACTGGTGGCCTCGGTGCTGCTGGCGCTCGCCGCCCTCCTCGTGGCCTTCGGCTTCGACGCCGACGCCGGCGTGCTCCGCGCGGTCGCCGTGGTCGCCGACCCGCTCACGGCACCGCTGCGTGGCCTGGTCGCCTTCTCCGGGGAGAACGCCGCGGCCAAGGAGGCGTTCGTCGCCTACGGCGGCGGTTCGGTGGTCTACCTCATCGTCGGCGTGGCCGCGCCGTCGTTGCTCTCGCGCCGCGACGCCTGAGTCCCCGGCGGCCGACGTACGCGGCCGACTCCGCGGGCCGCGATGTGACCGACGCCATTGCCGGTGTGGGTGGCCGCGCTTGTAACCCGCCGGTAACCTGCGACGCAAGGCTGCCCTCACCCCGTGGAGCTCCACGTGGGAAGGTGGACCTCCCGACCACGCGACGCCGAGCGTCGCGTCCCCGACCACAGGAGGGTCCTCGTGACCAACATCGTCGTCGCGGTGAAGTACGTGCCGGATGCCACGGCCGACCGCACCTTCGACTCGTCCGACAACACCGTGGACCGTGAGAACGTCGACGGTCTGCTGTCTGAGCTCGACGAGTACGCCGTCGAGCAGGCCCTCAAGGTCGTCGAGGAGGGCGACGGCGAGGTCACCGTCCTCACCGTCGGCCCCGACGACGCCGCCGACGCCGTACGCAAGGCGCTGCAGATGGGCGCCGACAAGGGCGTGCACGTCAACGACGAGGCCATCGCCGGCTCCGACGCGTTCGCCACGTCGCTCGTGCTGGCCAAGGCGCTCGAGAAGCTCGAGTACGACTTCGTCTTCTTCGGCATGGCCTCGACCGACGGCGGCATGGGCGTCGTCCCGACGCTCGTCGCCGAGCGTCTCGGCCTGCCCGCGGTCACCCTCGGCGGCGAGATCACCGTCGACGGCGAGACCGTGACCATCAAGCGTGACGGCGACGTCGCCACGCAGGAGATCCAGGGCACCGGCAAGCTCGTCGTGAGCGTCACCGACCAGACCGGCGAGGCTCGCTACCCGTCCTTCAAGGGCATCATGGCGGCCAAGAAGAAGCCGGTCGAGGAGTGGGACCTGTCCGACCTCGGCGTCGACGCGTCCGACGTGGGCCTCGACGCCGCGTGGACGAAGGTCGCCTCGACCGAGCCCCGCCCGCCGCGCACCGCCGGCGAGATCATCACCGACGAGGGCGACGGCGGCTCCAAGCTCGTCGAGTTCCTCGCCTCCAAGAAGTTCGTCTGAGCAGGGAGAGCAGAGACATGTCCGAAGTCATCGTGCTCGTCGACGTCGTCGACGGCAACGCCACCAAGCCCAGCCTCGAGCTCCTCACGATCGCCCGCTCGATCGGCGAGCCGTCGGCCGTCGTCTTCGGCGCCGACGTGCCCGGCTCGCTCGCCGAGCACGGCGCCGAGAAGATCTACCAGCTCGACGACGCCGTCTACGGCGAGTACCTCGTCGGCCCCAAGGCCGAGGCACTCACCAAGATCGTCACCGACTCCTCCGCCGCGGCCGTGCTGGTCCCCTCCAGCACGGAGGGCAAGGAGATCGCCGCTCGCGTCGCGCTGCGGACCGAGTCCGGCCTCATCACCGACGCGGTCGACGTGAAGGTCGACGGCGACGTCGTCACGACCACGCAGTCCGTGTTCGCCGGCAACTTCACCGTGGACGCCCAGGTCACCAAGGGCATCCCCGTGATCGCCGTCAAGCCCAACTCCGTGGCCCCCGAGGCCGCCTCGGGCGCCGGCACGGTCGAGGCCGTGACGGTCGAGGTCTCCGACGCCGCCAAGGGCGCCAAGATCGTGTCCACCAAGGAGAAGGCCGCCTCCGGCCGTCCCGAGCTCACCGAGGCCGCCATCGTGGTCTCCGGCGGACGTGGGACCGGCGGCGACTTCACCGAGGTCGAGGCCTTCGCCGACAGCCTCGGTGCCGCCGTGGGCGCCTCGCGTGCCGCGGTCGACTCCGGCTGGTACCCGCACAGCTTCCAGGTCGGCCAGACGGGCAAGACCGTCTCGCCGCAGCTGTACGTCGCCAACGGCATCTCCGGCGCCATCCAGCACCGCGCCGGCATGCAGACGTCCAAGACCATCGTCGCGGTCAACAAGGACGAGGAGGCGCCGATCTTCGAGCTCGTCGACTTCGGCGTCGTCGGCGACCTGAAGACGGTCCTGCCGCAGGCCACGGAGGGCATCGCCCAGCGCAAGGGCTGAACCACTCCCTGCCACGAGGGCCCCGGACCACACGGTCCGGGGCCCTCGTGCGTCCCCTGGCCCGTCGGGACCAGGCACCATGGCCCATCGGGATCAGGTTCCAAGTTGGTTAAGACGTCGTGCGGCTCTGTCGTGCGGCCCTGTCGCGGTGATAGCAATAGGGGCGCACGCGCCTGCGTGCACCCATCTTCACAGGAGGAATCCATGCGTCTCTCCCGACGTACTCGCGTCGCGGGCGTAGCCCTGCTCGCCGCGGGCAGCCTCGTCCTGGCGGCTTGTGGCGGGGGCGGTGACGACTCCGGGTCCACCGACTCGGTCATCACCAACTTCAGCACCGAGCCCCAGAACCCGCTCGTCCCCACCTCGACGAACGAGACCGGTGGCGGTCGCGCCATCGACCTGCTCTTCGCCGGTCTGGTCTCGTACCAGAAGGACGGCTCGAGCGTGAACGAGGTCGCGGAGTCGATCGAGTCCGAGGACAACGTCACCTGGACCGTCAAGCTCAAGGACTGGGAGTTCTCCGACGGCACCCCCGTCACCGCCGACTCCTTCGTGGACGCCTGGAACTACGGCGCGCTCAGCACGAACAAGCAGCTCGGCAGCTACTTCTTCTACCCGATCAAGGGCTTCGACGCCGTCCAGGAGGAGAAGCCGACCGCCAAGACGCTCGAGGGCCTCAAGGTCGTCGACGAGAAGACCTTCACGATCGAGCTGAACCAGCCCGAGGCCGACTTCCCGGCGCGTCTGGGCTACTCGGCGTTCTACCCGCTGCCCGAGTCGGCGTTCGACGACATCAAGGCCTACGGCGAGGACCCGATCGGCAACGGCCCGTACAAGATGGACGGCAAGGGCGCGTGGGAGCACGACGTCCAGATCAAGCTGGTCCCGAACGACTCCTACGACGGTGTCCGCAAGCCGAAGAACGGTGGCGTCACGCTGAAGTTCTTCACGAACCCCGACACCGCCTACACGGCCGTCCAGACCGGTGACCTCGACGTCCTCGACGCCGTGCCGCCGAGCGCCCTGTCGACGTTCCAGTCCGACGACAGCGTCCAGGCCATCTCCGAGCCCGGCTCGGTCTTCGGATCGATCACCATCCCCGAGAGCCTGGCCGGCTTCGGCACGAACGACGAGGGACGTCTGCGTCGTCAGGCCATCTCCAAGGCGATCAACCGCGAGGAGATCACGAAGAACATCTTCGACGACACCCGCACGCCGGCCGTCGACTTCTCGGCTCCGGTCATGCCTGGCTTCGACAAGGACATCCCGGGCAGCGAGGTGCTGCAGTTCGACGGCACCGAGGCCAAGGACCTGTGGGCCCAGGCCGACGACATCGCCGAGTTCGAGGGATCGTTCACGATCTCCTACAACAGCGACGGTCCCGGCAACAAGGAGTGGGTCGACGCGGTCGTGAACCAGCTCAAGAACAACCTCGGCATCGACGCCAAGGCCAAGGGCTACGCCACGTTCGACGAGCTGCGCACCGACGTCACCAACCGCACCATCAAGACCGCCTTCCGCACCGGTTGGCAGCCCGACTACCCGTCGATCTTCAACTACCTGGCCCCGCTGTACCAGACCAAGGCCGGGTCGAACGACGGTGACTACTCCAGCAGCGAGTTCGACGACCTCATGGAGCAGGTCGCGGGCGAGCCCGACGAGGACAAGCGCTACGCGCTTCAGTCGCAGGCCCAGGAGGTCCTCTTCAAGGACCTGCCCGCCATCCCGCTCTGGTACTCCAACGTCGCGGCTGCCGCGTCGAAGAACGTGGAGAACGTCGAGTTCAACTGGCAGAACCAGCCCGAGCTGCACCTCATCACCAAGAAGTAGCTCCGGCGCCCGCACGACCACCCGTGGGGCAACACCTCAGGTGTTGCCCCACAGGTGTGTCCGGGTCCCTCGGTGGCGCTACCGCCCGCGGCGTATCGTCGTGGCGGGTCGCGGTGTCGCCGCCCCCTCAGACAAGGAGTTCTGCCCATGTGGTGGTACGTCGGCAAGCGTCTCCTCCAAGCGATCCCGGTGATCCTCGGAGCCACGCTGCTCATCTACGCGATGGTGTTCCTGCGACCGGGCGACCCGATCGTCGCCCTGTTCGGTGACAAGCCGGTGCCCGAGGGCACCTACCAGGCGCTGCGTGAGCAGTACAACTTCGACAAGCCGTTCCTGGTGCAGTGGCTGCTGTTCCTCAAGGGCGCGCTGACCCTCGACTTCGGCACCGCGTTCAGCGGCCAGCCGGTGATCGACCTGGTGCAGCGTGCCTTCCCGGTGACCATCAAGCTCGCGCTCATGGCCCTCGTGATCGAGGCCGTGCTCGGCGTGGCCGCGGGCTTCTACGCCGGCATGCGACGCGGCAAGCTGTTCGACTCCACGATGCTGGTCGTCTCGCTGCTCGTCATCGCCGTGCCGATCTTCGTCTTCGGCTTCGTGCTGCAGCTGCTCGTCGGCATCAAGCTGGGGGCGCTGCCGGCGCTCGTGAGCTCGCAGGCGACGTTCCAGGAGCTCCTGCTGCCCGCGATCGTGCTGGGTCTGGTGTCGTTCGCCTACGTGCTGCGCCTGACCCGCACCTCGGTCATCGAGAACCTCACGGCCGACCACGTGCGCACAGCCCGCGCCAAGGGCCTGCCCGACGGACAGGTCAACCGGCGCCACGTGCTGCGCAACTCTCTCATCCCCGTGGTGACCTTCCTCGGTGCCGACCTCGGCGGGCTCATGGCCGGCGCGGTCGTGACCGAGGGCATCTTCAACGTCCCGGGCGTCGGCAACCTGGCCTTCGAGGCCGTGCGACGCGGGGAGACCCCGACGATCGTCTCCGTCGTCACCATCATGGTGCTTGTCTACGTCATCACCAGTCTCGTCGTGGACCTGCTCTACGCCCTGCTCGACCCGAGGATCCGCTATGCCTGACGGCCGCTCGTCCAAGATCCGACCCGGCCAGGAGCGGTACCTCGCCCGGCTGGAGGACACGCCCCTGCACGACGTGGGTGCGCTTGACACCACCGCGCCGCCGGAGAGCCAGTGGAAGGAGGCGTGGAAGCAGCTGCGCAAGAACCCGCTGTTCTACGTCTCGGCCGCCCTGCTGGTCTTCCTGGCCGTGGTGATCGCCTTCCCCGGGCTGTTCACGAGCAACGACCCGAGCTTCTGCCAGACCGGCAAGAGCCTGGCGGTCGGAGAGCCCGGGCACCCGCTCGGCTTCGACCGACAGGGCTGCGACGTCTACTCGCGCATGATCTACGGAGCACGTGCCTCCGTGGCGGTCGGCGTGTTCACCACGCTCATCGTCGCGCTGCTGGGCCTGGTGACGGGTGCCGTCGCAGGCTTCTACGGCGGCTTCTTCGACTCGCTCATCTCGCGCATCGCCGACGTGTTCTACGCGATCCCGCTGCTGCTCGCCGCGATCGTCCTGCTGTCGGCGCTCAACAACGTGTGGCCCGACCGCGGCTTCTGGGGCTCGGTCATGGCGATCGTGCTCGCGCTCGGTCTGTTCGGCTGGCCCCAGGTCACGCGTATCTCCCGCGGTGCGGTCATCGAGACCAAGCAGCAGGAGTTCGTGGACGCGGCGCGCGCGCTGGGCGCCACGCCGCGCCGCAACCTGGTGCGGCACGTGATCCCCAACTCGCTGGCCCCGGTCATCGTGACCGCCACCGTCTCGCTCGGCATCTTCATCGTGGCCGAGGCCACGCTGTCGTTCCTGGGCCTCGGCCTGCCGACGAGCATCGTGTCGTGGGGCAACGACATCGCGGCCTCGCAGAACCAGGTCCGCGCCGGTCAGCGACTGGGCACCATGTTCTGGCCCGCCGGAGCGCTCGCGCTGACCGTGTTCAGCTTCATCCTCCTCGGCGACGCCGTGCGCGACGCCCTCGACCCGAAGGCCAAGAAGCGATGAGCATCCCGAACCCCGAGGGCCGCCCCTCCAGCGAGCAGCCGCTGCTCGAGGTCAAGGACCTGCACGTCGGCTTCGCGGCCGACAAGAAGACGATCGTCCCCGCCGTCATCGGCGCGAACCTGACGGTCTACCCCGGTCAGACGGTGGCCATCGTCGGCGAGTCCGGCTCGGGCAAGTCGACGACGGCGCACGCCATCATCGACCTGCTCCCGGGGACCGGACGCATCACCGGGGGGCAGATCCTGTTCGAGGGTCAGGACATCGCGAACGCGAAGAAGTCCGACATCATCGCGCTGCGCGGGTCGTCCATCGGCCTCGTGCCGCAGGACCCGATGTCCAACCTCAACCCGCTGTGGCGGGTGGGCACCCAGATCAAGGAGTCGCTCGAGGCCAACGGCGTGGCCAAGGGCAAGGCGGCCGACGCCCGCGTCGTGGAGCTGCTCGAGGAGGCCGGTCTGCCCGACGCCGAGCGCCGGGCCCGGCAGTACCCGCACGAGTTCTCCGGCGGCATGCGCCAGCGCGCGCTCATCGCCATGGGCCTGGCGGCTCGCCCCAAGCTGCTCATCGCCGACGAGCCCACCTCGGCGCTCGACGTGACCGTGCAGAAGCAGATCCTCGACCACCTCGACCGGCTCACCGACGAGCTCGGCTTCGCGGTGCTGCTCATCACGCACGACCTCGGTCTGGCCGCCGAGCGCGCCGACCACCTCGTGGTCATGTACCGCGGCCAGATCGTGGAGTCGGGGCCGGCGCTGGAGATCCTGCAGAACCCCCAGCACCCCTACAGCAAGCGCCTCGTGAGCTCGGCCCCGTCACTCGCCTCCCAGCGGCTCTCGTCGGTCGACGCGCGCGCCGAGGTGCGTGAGCAGGCCGTGCAGACGGCGGCCGAGATCGCGGCCGAGGTCGCGGGCCACTCCGAGGAGTTCGGCGAGGGCTCGAGCACGATCATCGAGGCCAAGGACCTCACCAAGGTCTTCAAGATCCGGGGCAGCCGTCCGGGTCGGTCCACGGACTTCACGGCCGTCGACCAGGTCTCGTTCCGGCTCGAGCGGGGGACGACGACGGCGATCGTGGGGGAGTCCGGCTCGGGCAAGTCCACCGTGGCGCGCATGGTGCTCGGCCTGCTCGACGCCACGAGCGGGTCGGTGGAGTTCGACGGCGTCGACATCACCACGCTGCAGTCCAAGAAGCAGCAGCTGGCGATGCGGCGGCAGATGCAGCCGGTCTTCCAGAACCCGTACGCGTCGTTGGACCCGATGTACTCGATCTACCGGTCCATCGAGGAGCCGCTGCGGCTCCACGACATCGGCACCTCCAAGGAGCGCGAGGCCAAGATCCGCGACCTGCTCGACAAGGTGTCGCTGCCGGCGTCGGTCATGACGCGCTACCCCAACGAGCTGTCCGGCGGGCAGCGGCAGCGCGTCGCCATCGCGCGGGCCCTCGCCCTGGACCCCGAGGTGGTCATCTGCGACGAGGCCGTCTCGGCGCTCGACGTGCTGGTGCAGGCGCAGATCCTGAACCTGCTCAACGAGCTCCAGAGCGAGCTGGGCCTGTCGTACCTGTTCATCACCCACGACCTCGCGGTCGTGCGGCAGATCGCCGACCACGTGCTGGTGATGCAGAACGGCCAGGTCGTCGAGCAGTCGAGCGTGACCGACGTGTTCGAGAACCCGCAGCAGGACTACACGCGGATGCTCCTCGACGCGATCCCGGGCGGGTCGATCCCGCTCGGCGCGGTGGAGTCCGGCGGTTCCTGAGCTTGTCGAAGGGCGACGCCTGATGCCCAAGGGCGGTCCCTGAGCCCGTCGAAGGGGCGATCCCTGAGCCTGTCGAAGGGTGGTTCCTGAGCCTGTCGAAGGGCGGGCGTGAGACCAGGTTGACTCGTTCGAACATCTGTTCGATCATGAGAGGGTGTCCGCAGCCCGCCCAGCCCTCGAGGTCGTCGCCGAGCTGCGGCGCGAGGTCGAGCGGATGCAGGGCGCACCCGCACGGCAGGCGGTGCCCACGCACCCGGCCCTCGAGGGCCTGCTGAGCCTCGAGACCGGTGGGGTCTACGGCGTCGACGCGGCCAGCCTCGCGCTGCTGCTCATGTCCGGCCCGTCGGCGGCCGGCACGTGGTCCGCGGTCGTGGGTGCACCCGACCTCGGGGTCGAGGCCGCCGTGGCCATGGGGGTCGACCCGCACCGCACCGTGTTCGTGCCGGACCCCCAGGACCGGTGGCTGGAGGTCACCGCCGCCCTCGTCGACGTCGTCGGCCTCGTGGTGGTGCGGCCGCCGTCCGCCGTCGGTGAGGGCGACGCCGCCCGCCTCGGCGCCCGGCTGCGCAAGCAGGGCTGCGTGCTGGTGCCGTGGGGCGTCTGGCCCCGGTGCGACGCCCGGCTCACCCTCGCGACCACGCGCTGGGCGGGGGTGGGGGCGGGTGACGGCCACCTGAGGGCGCGTGAGGCCACCGTGACCGTGCACCGTGGCACTGCTCCGAGCCGGACCCGCGACCTCCTCCTGCCGGCCGACGACCTGACCGTGCGACCTGCGCGCCCGCAGGTCGTGGCGCCCCCGGCCACCGGGGTTCCCGTCATCGTGAGGAGCCCCGCCTTCGTCAGGAGCGCAGGATGAGGACGCTCGTGCTCTGGTGCCCGGACTGGCCCGTGCGGGCCGCCCTGCCGGACCTGCCGCGCGACGTCCCCGGCGCGGTCATGGACGGCGGCCAGGTGCTGGCCTGCAACCACGCCGCCCGGGTGGAGGGCGTGCGCCGCGGCATGCGGCGCCGTGACGCGCAGGCGCGGTGCCCCGAGCTCGCGCTCGCCGACCACCGCCCGGAGGTCGAGGCCCGGGCCTTCGAGGAGGTGCTGCTGGGCGTCGAGGAGCTCAGCCCCGCCGTCACGCCGCTCCGGCCGGGACTGTGCGCGCTGCCCGTGCCGGCCCGGTTCTACGGGGGCGAGGAGGAGGCGGCGGCCGTCGTCGCCGAGCGGGTCGTCTCGCTGGCGGTGTGGGACGTGCGGCTCGGGGTGGCCGACGGGCTCTTCGCGGCCGAGCAGGCCGCCCGCCGCGCGATGCCGCAAGGGGTCCACGTGGTCGAGCCCGGTGCCGACGCCGCGTTCCTGGCTCCGCTGCCGGTCGAGACGCTCGAGGCGCCGGAGGTGGTGAGCCTGCTGCGTCGCATGGGCCTGACCACGCTCGCGCACCTGGCGGCCCTGCCCGCGTCGGACGTGCACACCCGGTTCGGCACCCACGGTGCCCTCCTGCACCGCCTGGCCTCGGGCCAGGACCCTCGGCTCCTCGCCCGGCGCGAGGTGCCTCCCGAGCTGGGCGGGATCCTCACCCTCGAGCCGCCGGTCTCCAGCTCCGAGACGGTGGCGTTCAGCCTGCGGTCGGTCGCCGAACGGTTCGTCGCGCGCCTGGCCGACCACGGCCTGGTGTGCACCGCGCTCGGGATCGAGGTGGAGGTCGACGACCAGGTGGCGTCCACCCGTCGGTGGGTCCACCCGCGCTGGTTCGGTGCGGTCGACGTCGTCGACCGGGTGCGCTGGCAGCTGCAGGGCGGTCCGCTGCCGGGACCGGTCGGCGCGGTCCGGCTCGTGCCCGAGAGCGTCGCGCCCGTCGGCGAGCACGCACCCGCCCTCTTCGGGCCCGGTGGTCGGGGTGCCGCGACGGCGCAGGAGGACGACCGCGTCGAGCGCGGCATCGCCCGGGTGCAGGGGCTCGTCGGTCACGAGGGGGTGCTCGCCGCCCGGGTGCAGGGTGGCCGCTCGCCGTCGGCCCGGCGTCTGCTCGCGCCGTGGGGCGAGCAGACCCAGCCGGCCCGTGCCGTGGGGGCTCCCTGGCCGGGCTCCGTGCCACCGCCGGCGCCGGCCACGGTGTACGCGTCACCGCGTCCGGCCCAGGTGGTCGGCCCCGGCGACCGGGTCGTCGGGGTCGACGGCCGGGGAGCGATCAGCTGCGACCCCGTCCGGTTCCGTGCCGCCGGCGACGAGGACTGGCGTCCCGTGGCGTCCTGGGCGGGCCCGTGGCCGGTCGACGAGCTGTGGTGGGACGAGGCGGCGGCCCGTCGGGTGGCGCGCTTCCAGGTGGTCGGGGTCGACGGCACGGCCTGGCTCATGGTCGTCGAGAACGGCACCTGGTGGACCGAGGCCCGCTATGACTGACGTGCACGAGCCCGTGGAGCGCTGATGGGCTGGAACAACCCCGACGTCCCGTGGCGCGAGCTGGAGGCCCGGCTCTCCGGCCGGCCCGCTCACGCGCTGCCGAGCGAGGGTCGCGACGACCTGCGCCCCGACCCGGTCGACGGTCGCTTCCCGGACGGAGGAGACGGGCCTGCCTTCAGCCGCAAGCGTGCCCGGTACCAGGCGCCGGGCAGGCCAAGTCGTCACGGCTCGGCGGACGAGGTCCGGACCGCTCCCTACGCCGAGCTGCACTGCCACAGCGACTTCAGCTTCCTCGACGGCGCGAGCGCACCGGAGGTGCTGGTCGAGCAGGCGAGCTCCCTGGGGCTGGAGGCGCTCGCGCTCACCGACCACGACGGCTTCTACGGCGTGGCCCGGTTCGCCGAGGCCGCCGCCGAGCACCCCGGTCTGGACACCGTGTTCGGGGCGGAGCTGTCGCTGGGCCTGACCGCGCCCCAGCTGGGTGCCGCGGACCCGGAGGGCAGCCACCTGCTCGTGCTCGCCCGAGGGGTGGAGGGCTACCACCGGCTGGCCGCGGCCATCACCGAGGCGCAGCTCGCGGGCGACGAGAAGGGCAGGCCGGTCTACGACCTCGAGCGGCTCGCCGAGCAGGGCCGAGGGCACTGGCACGTGCTCACGGGCTGCCGCAAGGGCTTCGTCCGGCAGGCGCTCGCGACCGGTGGGCCGGCCGATGCGTCGCGCGCGCTGGGACGGCTGGTCGACCTGTTCGGTGCCGACGCCGTCGACGTCGAGCTCACCGACCACGGCGGTCCCACCGACTCGGCCACCAACGACGTGCTCGCGGCCCTGGCCGGCGAGCACGCCCTGCCGGTCGTGGCCACCGGCAACGTGCACGCCGCGGTGCCGTCGCGCACCCGGCTGGCCCAGGCCATGGCCGCCGTGCGCGCCCGGCGCAGCCTCGCCGAGATGGACGGCTGGCTGGCCGCCTCCGGCCAGGCCTACCTGCGCTCGGGCGAGGAGATGCAGGCACGCTTCGGGCGCTACCCGGGAGCCGTGGCGCGGTCGGTCGAGGTGGCCCGGGGTGCGGCCTTCGACCTGCGTCGTGCGGCGCCGCGGCTGCCGCAGACCGACGTCCCCGACGGGTACACCCCCATGGAGTGGCTGCGCGAGCTGGTGAGGCGGGGCGCCGACGACCTGTACGCCCACGACCGCGACCGGGCCGAGGAGCGGCTCCGCCAGGAGCTGGCGGTCATCGAGGCCAAGGGGTTCTGCGGCTACTTCCTCATCGTCCACGACATCGTGGCCGAGGCCCGTCGGCGGGGGATCCTGTGCCAGGGCCGGGGCTCGGCGGCCAACTCCGCGGTCTGCTACGCCCTGCGCATCACGGCCGTCGACTCGATGTTCTACGACCTGCCGTTCGAGCGGTTCCTGGCCGCCACGCGCGACGAGGAGCCCGACATCGACGTCGACTTCGACGCAGGTCGCCGCGAGGAGGTGATCCAGTGGGTCTACGACACGTTCGGGCGCCGCAACGCCGCCCAGGTGGCCAACGTCATCAGCTACCAGCCGCGCTCGGCGGTCCGCGACGTCGCGAAGGCGCTGGGCTACTCCGTGGGTCAGCAGGACGCGTGGAGCAAGAGCATCGAGTCGTGGCGTGCGGTCGAGACGCCCGAGGAGAGCCCGTTGCCACCGCTGGTCGGTGAGCTCGCCGAGCAGCTGCTGAAGACCCCGCGGCACCTGGGCATCCACTCCGGCGGGATGGTGCTCACCGAGCGCCCGGTGGGCGAGGTCGTGCCGATCGAGCGGGCGCGGATGGACAAGCGCACGGTCGTGCAGTGGGACAAGGACGACTGCGCGTGGATGGGGCTGGTCAAGTTCGACCTGCTGGGCCTCGGGATGCTCGGCGCGATCCAGCGCACGTTCGACCTGCTCGCCGAGCACACGGGGGAGCGGTGGGACCTCGCGTCGATCCCCAAGGAGGAGCCGGCGGTCTTCGACATGCTCTGCCTGGCCGACTCCGTCGGGGTCTTCCAGGTCGAGAGCCGTGCGCAGATCGGCACGCTGCCCCGTCTGCGTCCTCGTTCGTACTACGACCTCGTCATCGAGATCGCGCTCATCCGGCCCGGTCCGATCCAGGGCGGTGCCGTGCACCCGTACATCCGTCGCCGCACGGGCAAGGAGCCGGTCGAGTTCATCCACCCGTTGCTGGAGCCGGTGCTGGCGCGCACCCTCGGGGTGCCGCTGTTCCAGGAGCAGCTCATGCAGATCGCCATGGCGGTGGGGGACTGCACGGGCGACGACGCCGACCTGCTGCGTCGGGCCATGGGGTCCAAGCGCGGCACCGAGCGCATCGAGCGGCTGCGGGAGAAGCTCTACGCCGGCATGGAGCGCCACGGCATCACGGGCGAGGTGGCCGACGGCATCTACGCCCGCATCCAGGCGTTCGCGAACTTCGGCTTCGCCGAGAGCCACGCGCTGAGCTTCGGGCTGCTCGTGTACGCCAGCAGCTGGCTCAAGCTGCACGCGCCGGCGGCGTTCCTCGCGGCGCTGCTGCGCTCCCAGCCGATGGGCTTCTACTCCCCGCAGTCCCTCACCGCCGACGCGCGGCGCCACGGCGTCGAGGTGCGGCGGCCCTGCATCGCCCGCTCGCAGGTCCATGCCGACCTGGAGGTCCTCGACGACGGGCCGGGCCGTGGGCGGCGGACCAGCACCGGCCTCGACGGGTGCACGCACCGCGAGCAGCCGCCGGCAGGCGACTTCGACGACACCGAGGGCCGGACGGAGCTGCAGGCGAGGCTGGCCGGGCACCGCCGCGACGGCCACCACGCCGTGCGCCTCGGCCTCACCGAGGTCCAGGGCATCGGTGAGGCCGACGCCGAGCGGGTGGTGGCGGCGCGAGCCGACGGTCCGTTCGTCGACATGGCCGACGTCGTGCGACGTACCGGGCTGTCGGTCCCGCAGATGGAGGCCCTCGCCACCGCCGGGGCGTTCGACGTGTTCGGGATCAGCCGTCGCCAGGCGCTCTGGAACGCGGGCTACACCGACGCCCCCGACCTGCTGGCCGGCACGGCGGTGCAGGCGCCACCTCCGATGCTGCCCGGCATGAGCGACGTCGAGCTGACCACCGCCGACCTGTGGGCCACCCGCATCTCGCCCGCCGAGCACCCGTTCGTGCACCTGCGACCGCTGCTGCGTGCCGAGGAGGTGCTGGCGGTCCAGGACTGCCCCGACCTGGGCACCGGGCGTCGGGTCCGGGTGGCGGGGCTGATCACCCACAAGCAGCGCCCCTACACCGCCTCGGGCGTCACGTTCCTGAACCTGGAGGACGAGACGGGCATGCTCAACGTGGTGGTCTTCGCCGACGTCTGGAAGCGACACCGGCGGGTCCTGCAGAACGCGGCGGGCGTGGTCGTGCGCGGTGTGGTCGAGAACGTGGAGGGTGCCACCAACCTGCGGGCCGAGCGGATCGAGCGGGTGGAGGTGCTGTACCCCGAGGCGGCCTCGACCATCGGTCCCCACCGGTCCCGCGACTTCCGGTGATCGACGTCACGTCGACCCTGCCGAGCGATCTCAGGGAGCGAGAACCGACCGGCGGCCGACTCGGCCGGACGTAGCGTCGAGGACATGGCCACCCTCCTCAGCCCCGCCCGTACCCGGGTCCCCACCCCGCCCGCGCCGCCGGCACCGCCGCTGCAGCGCGGACCGGCGGTGGTCGCCGGGGTGCTCGCCGTCGTGCTGCTCGCGGTCGTCCAGACCCAGCACGGCACGCAGAAGGCCGTGCTGCTCGCGCTGGGTCTCGGGCTCGGCGCGGCGCTGTTCCACGCGCGCTTCGGCTTCACGTCGGGCTGGCGTCAGCTGGTCGCCGTCGGCAACGGGGCGGGCGTCCGCGCGCACTCGCTGCTCCTCGGCACGGCCGCGACGCTCGGGCTGCTGCTGCTCGCCTCGGGGTCCGGCCTGTTCGGCACCACCCCGGGCGGGGTGGAGGGATCGATCGGGGTGGGTCTGGTGCTCGGGTCGTTCCTGTTCGGCGTGGGCATGCAGCTCGGCGGCGCGTGCGCGTCGGGCACGCTGTTCGCCGTCGGGTCGGGCCAGAGCAGCATCCTCGTGACCCTCTTCGGGTTCGTCGTCGGGTCGGTGCTCTACACGTGGCAGTACGACCTCGTCGACGACCTGCCGGCGTGGGACCCCATCGTCCTGCAGGACCACGTCGGCTACCTGGGCGCGTGGGTGCTCACGATCGGAGCGCTCGCGCTCGTGGTGTGGGGGACCCGGGTCGTGCAGGCCCGTCGCAACCCGCCGCCCACCTCGCCGCCGCCGACGGCCCAGGGTGCGGCACGCGTGGTGCGCGGCTCCTGGTCGCCGTACGTCGGCGCCGTGGTGCTGGCCGTCCTCGCGGCCGGGGTGCTGTGGGTCTCCGGTGGCATCTGGGGCATCACCAGCGCCTTCGCGCTGTGGGGGGCCAAGCTCCTCCAGCTGGTCGGTGCCCACCCCGAGACCTGGAGCTTCTGGCAGCAGCCCGACCAGGCCGCCCAGCTGTCCGGCCCCGTGCTCGCCGACAAGAACTCGCTCACCAACATCGGCATCATCGTCGGCGCCGCGATCGCCGCCACCCTGGCCGGCACGTACTCGCTGCGGCACCGGTTCGCCGCGAGGCAGGTCGTGGCCTCGCTGCTGGGCGGCATCATGCTCGGGGTCGGCGCGCGGCTCGCGTCGGGCTGCAACATCGGCGCCTATCTCGGCGGCATCTCCACCGGCAGCCTGTCGGGCTGGATCTGGGGCCTCGTCGCGCTCGCCGGCACCTGGGTGGGTCTGCGCCTGCGGCCGTCCTTCGGCCTCGACGTGCCGAAGCGGTACGACGGGGTCTGCTGACCGAGAGGCGCCCTGCGGGGGCACCTCGACGAGCTCCCCGGTCGGGTGCTCAGAAGTAGTCGTGCACCGTGACCGGACCGCGGGAGAACAGCAGGTCCCACGTGACGTCGTCGGCGTCGTCGCCCCCGACGTGGCCCAGCGCGCGCAACGCCGCCGACGTCTGCGCCCCCGCGAAGGTGAGGGCCAGGCCACCGCGGGTGAACGAGCGGCCGCTCCCGTCGCCGTCCTCGATCCGACCCGAACCGTCGGCCAGGACGAGGGCGTGCGGTCGGCCCTCGACCACGAAGGGCAGACGAGCGTCGATGCCCGGGTGCACGCGAGGGAGCGCGAGAGCGGCCGGATCGAGCACGGCGAGGGCGTAGGGGGTCGAGGTGACGGGGGTGGGGTGCGCGACGCGCATCAGGTGCTGCCAGGCCGGGATGCCACTGGAGCGGAGCAGCACGTTCGGCGTGACCGACCCGAACGTCGAGAGCAGCGTCATGAGCGAGCGCAGGGCGTCCTCGTCGTCGGCCACGAGGTCCCACACCCGCAGCTCGCCGTCGGCGGCGTAGCCGCGCCCGCGGTCCCACGACGTGTAGCCGACGACCACGCCGTCGCGCTCGGCGACGGTCACGCCGCTGACCCGGAGCGTGGGGGCCTCGGCGAACAAGGGCCCTCGACGCTGGAGCGGGCCGTTGCCGCGCGAGACCACCCGGTCGTGCACAGCACGGATGGCCTCGGCGTCGGACTCGTCGGCACGGCGCACCGACGTGGTGCCGCCGGCCGCGAGCGCCCCGGTGGGCACGCGGACGTCGTCGAGCGTGGTGACGTTCTCGTACCCCAGTCGGCGGTAGATGCCGGGGGAGGTCGCGTAGAGGGTGGAGACCAGGGCGCCACGTCGGCGCGCGGCGTCGAGCAGCGTCGTCAGGAGCGGTGTGAGGATGCCGCTGCCGCGGTGCTCGGCCGTGATCGTCACCCCGCCGATGCCGGCGGTCGGCACCAGCGCGCCCCCGAACCACGAGTCGTAGGCGCGGTCGAGCGCGGTGGCCACGAGACGGTCGTCGACGAACGCGCCCCACCAGGTCTTGCCCGGGGCGTGGATCGCGACCGGTGGCTCCGGGGGGTCGAACGCCCCGAACGCCTCCACGAACAGAGGACGCATGGCGTCGGTGTCGTCGTCGGTCAGGCGGCGGATCTCCATGGACTCATCCTGTCCCCACCCGCGGGACGGAGACCACGCCCACTTCGGGTTGACCTGACCATAAGAGGGGCTTAGGGTCAGAAGTACCTGAAGGGAGGCGGACCATGACGACGACACCGGACCTGCTCGCGAGCGACCAGGTGAGCCTGGCCGTCTCCACGGTGATCTTCGCGCTGCGTCCGCACCCGGCCACCGGCAGCACCACGCTCTGGCTGCCGCTGGTGCGGCGGATCCGCGAGCCGTACGAGGGTCGGTGGGCGCTCCCGGGCGGTCCGCTCGGGCCCGACGAGGACCTCGCTGCGTCGGCGCGGCACACGCTGGAGCGGACCACCGGACTCACCCCCGGGTACCTCGAGCAGCTGTACTCCTTCGGCGCGGTCGACCGGTCCCCGGCCGACCGGGTCGTCTCGATCGTCTACTGGGCGCTCGTCCGCCCCGACGAGGACGCGCGCGCCACCGACGGCGAGAACGTCGAATGGGTGGTGGCCGACGAGGTCGAGGGCCTGGCCTTCGACCACGACGCGATCCTCGGCTACGCGCTCGACCGACTACGGGCCAAGATCACGTACTCGCCGATCGCCTTCGCGTTCCTCACGCCCGAGTTCACCCTGGCCGACCTCCGTGCCGTGCACGAGGCCGTGCTCGGGCGGTCGCTCGACCCCGCCAACTTCCGCCGTCAGGTCCTGGCGAGCGGCACCGTCGTCCCCACCGGCTCGCACCTGACGGGTACGAGCCACCGACCTCCGGCGCTCTACCGACGCGCCGGACACCTCGAGGAGAACCGATGACCACCTCATTCGTCCCCGCTCCCGGAGGTTCGGTCCACGACGCGATCTCGGCCCGCCCGGCCGACTCGTGCGACACCGAGCTGGCCGAGGGACCCTGGGTCTTCGACCTCGTCCCGGGCTACGGTCCCGGGGCCTCCGAGGACGACGTGATCCCCGAGCCGGTCGTGCGTCCGGGTCAGCTGCCCGCGGCCTACCAGCGGATGTCCGAGCCGGAGCTGCACGAGCGCATCCGCGCCGCCAAGCAGGCACTGGGGGACCGGCTGGTCGTGCTGGGGCACTTCTACCAGCGCGACGAGGTCGTGCAGCACGCCGACTTCGTGGGTGACTCCTTCCAGCTGGCCAACGCGGCCCTCACCCGCCCGGACGCTGAGACGATCGTGTTCTGCGGCGTGCACTTCATGGCCGAGACCGCCGACATCCTGGCTCGGCCCGAGCAGCACGTGATCCTGCCGAACCTCGCGGCCGGGTGCTCGATGGCCGACATGGCCGACGAGGACTCCGTCGAGGGGGCGTGGGAGGAGCTCGAGGCCCTCTACGCCGACCCGGTCACGGGCATGGGCCCCGACGCCGACGGCAAGCTGCCGGTCCTCCCCGTCACCTACATGAACTCCTCCGCCGCGCTCAAGGCGTTCTGCGGACGCCACGGCGGCATCGTGTGCACGTCGTCCAACGCCTCGACGGTGCTGGAGTGGGCGTTCGAGCGGGCGCACCGGGTGCTGTTCTTCCCCGACCAGCACCTGGGCCGCAACACCGCCAAGGCCATGGGCGTCCCGCTCGAGCGGATGCCGATGTGGAACCCGCGCAAGCCGCTGGGTGGCAACACCGCCGAGGTGCTCCAGGACGCGAAGGTGCTGCTGTGGCACGGGTTCTGCTCCGTGCACAAGCGGTTCACCGTCGCGCAGATCGAGAAGGCCCGCGCGGAGCACCCCGGGGTGAAGGTCGTGGTGCACCCCGAGTGCCCGATGCCCGTCGTCGACGCCGCCGATGCGGCCGGCTCCACCGACTTCATCCGGAAGTACGTCGCCGCCAGTGAGCCGGGCGACGTGATCGCGATCGGCACCGAGGTCAACCTGGTCAACCGGCTCGCCGCCGAGCACCCCGACCGCACCATCTTCTGCCTCGACCCGGTGGTCTGCCCCTGCTCGACGATGTACCGGATCCATCCCGGCTACCTGGCGTGGGTCCTCGAAGGCCTGCTCGAGGGCGAGGTGCGCAACGAGATGGTCGTCGCCGAGGACGTCGCGACGCACGCCAAGGTCGCCCTCGAGCGCATGCTCGCCGCGATCCCGAAGGACGCCTGACATGACCCGCCTGGTCGTGGTCGGCAGTGGCGTGGCGGGGCTGACCGCTGCGCTGGAGGCCGACGCCCGCGACGGGGTCGAGGTCACCCTCGTCACCAAGGCCGCCCTCGGGACCAGCAACACGGCGTGGGCCCAGGGCGGCGTGGCGGTCGTGACGGATGCGGGCGACTCGGTCGCGTCGCACGTGGCCGACACCCTCGCGGCCGGCGCGGGACTCTCCGACGACGACGCCGTGCAGGTGCTGTGCGCCGACGGCCCCGAGGCCGTCGCGGGACTGATGCGCCGGGGCGTGCTCTTCGACGTCGACGCGGGCGACCTCGCGCGCGGCCTGGAGGCTGCGCACTCGCACGCGCGCATCCTCCATGCAGGGGGTGACGCCACCGGTGCGGCCATCTCCGAGGCGCTCGTGGCGCGGGTGCGCGCCACCGGCATCGAGGTGCGCGAGCACACGATGGCCGTCGACCTGCAGGTGGCGGAGGGACGGGTCCGCGGTCTCCGTCTCCTCGACGGCACGGTCCTGCCCGCCGACGCCGTGGTGCTCGCCACGGGGGGCGCGGGGCAGCTCTACCCCTTCACCACCAACCCGGCGGTCGCGACGGGTGACGGTCTGGCCATGGCGCTGCGGGCCGGCGCTGTGGCGTCGGACCTGGAGTTCTACCAGTTCCACCCGACGGCGCTCGCCGTGCCCGGCAGCCCCCTCGTGTCCGAGGCGGTGCGCGGTGAGGGTGCGGTGCTGCGCTCCGTGGACGGCCACCGGTTCATGGACGACGTGCATCCCGACGCCGAGCTCGCCCCGCGCGACGTGGTGGCTCGGGGGATCGCCGAGCAGATGGCGCGCCAGGGTGGCCTGCCCGTCCTGCTCGACGCCACCGAGCTCGGGGCCGCCTTCCTGGCCCGCAGGTTCCCGACCATCGACGCCATGGTCCGGTCGCACGGGCTGGACTGGGGGACCGAGCCCGTCCCCGTGTCGCCCGCGGCGCACTACTTCATGGGTGGGGTCCGCACCGACCTGTGGGGGCGGACGTCGCTGCCGGGTCTGTACGCCGTCGGCGAGGTGGCCTGCACCGGTGTGCACGGCGCCAACCGGCTCGCCTCGAACTCCCTGCTCGAGGGTGCGGTCTTCGGTCGGCGTGTGGTCGAGGCCGTCCTCGGCACGGTGCCCCAGGAGGCCTTCGACGCCGAGTGGGCCGCACCGGTCGAGGTGCCGTCGGTGGCCCCGACCGAGCCGTTGGAGCGCTCCGACCTGCAGCAGCTGCTGTGGGAGACCGCCGGCCTCAGCCGGGACGCGGCGGGCCTCGAGCGCGCCTCGGTGCTGCTCGGCGCCGGCGCCGTCCCGCCGGGTGCCGACGTGAAGGGGGTCGAGGACGCGAACCTGCACGTCGTGGGCGCGGCCGTCGTGGCGTCGGCGCTGGCGCGACGTGAGTCGCGGGGCGGCCACCACCGCACCGACGCCCCCGGCACCGACCCGACGCAGGCCCGGCACAGTGCCGTCGTGCTTCCGGCGGCGCGCCTGCTGCGCGACGGGGCGCGGGAGTCGGTGTCGTGCTGAGCCGGGAGCAGGTGCAGCGCGTCGTCGACATGGCGCTCGCGGAGGACGCGCCCTTCGGCGACGTCACGTCCCAGGTCTTCGTGCCGGCCGAGGCCGTGGCGCGCGGGTCCGTCGTGGCCCGGGAGCCGGGTGTCCTGGCCGGTGTCGACGTGCTCCGGCAGACGTTCACGACCGTGGACACGGGGGTCGTCGTGGAGGTGCTGATGGCCGACGGTGACCGGTTCGTCACCGGTGACGTGCTGGCACGCGTGCAGGGCCCGGCGCGAGCGGTCCTGCAGGGGGAGCGTGTCGCGCTCAACCTGGTTCAGCGGATGAGCGGGATCGCCACGCTCACCTCGCGCTACGTCGAGGCCGTGGCCGGCACGGACGTGCGGGTCGTCGACACACGCAAGACCACGCCCGGCCTGCGCGCGCTGGAGCGGCACGCGGTGCGCTGCGGGGGTGGCCACAACCACCGCTTCTCGCTCTCGGACGCCGTCATGGCCAAGGACAACCACCTTGCGCTCGTCCCGGACGTCACGGCGGCCGTGCGGGCGGCTCGCGCGACCCTCCCGCACACCATGCACGTCGAGGTCGAGGTGGACCGGCTCGACCAGGTCGAGGCCGTCCTGGCGGGCGGTGTCGACACGATCATGCTCGACAACTTCACCCCCGACCAGCTGCGCGAGGGAGTCGCGCTCGTCGCCGGCCGCGCGATCGTGGAGGCCAGCGGTGGCATCACGCTCGAGACGATCGGCGAGGTCGCGCGGACGGGGGTCGACGTGATCAGCGTCGGGGCGCTCACGCACTCCGTCCGGGCGCTCGACCTGGGTCTGGACCTCGACGTCGCGCGCGGCGGGGGTGCCGGGCCGTGGGCGGCCGGGACAACACCGTGATCTACCTCGACGAGGCCGCCACGACACCGCTGCGTCGCGACGTCCTCGCCGCGATGGGCCCGTACCTCGGGCCCGCGTTCGGCAACCCGTCGAGCCACCACGAGCTCGGTGAGGCGGCTCGAGCCGGGCTCGAGCAGGCTCGTGCCGACGTCGCCGCGTCGCTGGGGGCGCGGCCGGGTGAGGTCACGTTCACCTCGGGTGGGACCGAGTCCGCCAACACCGCCGTGAAGGGGATCTGCCTGGCGCAGCCGCGCGGGAGGCACGTCGTGGTCAGCGCGGTCGAGCACCCGGCCGTCCTGGAGTCGGCGCTCTGGCTCGGACGCATCGGGTACGACGTCACGCTCCTCGACGTCGACGAGCACGGCGCGGTCGACCCCGGTGTGCTCGCGGCCGCCCTGCGCGTTGACACGACCTTGGTCAGCGTGCAGCACGCGAACAACGAGGTCGGCACGGTCCAGCCGGTCGCCGACCTGGCTGACGTCGCCGCAGAGCGTGGAGTGCCGTTCCACACCGACGCCGTGCAGTCGGCCGCCTGGCTCGACGTCGACGTCACTCGGCTGGGCGTGCAGGCCCTCAGCCTGTCGGCCCACAAGCTGGGCGGTCCGAAGGGCGCGGGCGTGCTGTGGGTCCGGCGGGGAACGCGGTTCGAGCCGCTCGTGCACGGCGGAGGTCAGCAGGGCGGACGACGATCAGGCACCGAGGACGTGCCCGGCGCGGTGGGTCTGGCTGCTGCCCTGCGCCAGTCTCGTGGCGGCCCGTCGACGGCCGAGGAGGTCGCGGCCCGCCGTGACCGCTTCGTCGCGGCCGTGCTGGCGGGCGTCCCCGGTGCGCGTCTCACCGGCCACCCCACGTCGCGGCTGCCCGGCCACGCGTCCTTCGTGCTGCCCGGCCGGTCGGGGGAGTCGGTCCTGCTGGACCTCGAGCGGCGCGGCATCGTGTGCTCCAGCGGCTCGGCGTGCCACGCGGGGAGCGACGAGCCCAGCCACGTGCTGACGGCCATGGGTCTGGAGCGCGAGGTGGCCCAGACGGCGCTGCGCTTCACCTTCGGGGTGGCGGTGACCGACCACCAGCTCGCCGAGACCGCCGACGCCCTGGTCGACGTCGTCGGAACTCACTGAACACTGCGGAGGTCTCACCGCGGTGACGGTGCGCGGATGCCGCGCTCGGGCGCGAGGCCGCTGCCTTCGCCACCAGGAACTACGCTGGGAGGGCCATGACCTCGTCCGACCCCTCCTCGAGCCTCGACGCCGTGTACCTCGACCACGCGGCCACGACGCCGATGCATCCCGAGGCCGCCGCGGTGCTCGCCGACCAGCTCGCCCGCACGGGCAACGCGTCGAGCCTGCACACCTCGGGGCGGGCGGCCCGGCGCGTGGTCGAGGAGTCGCGCGAGGTGATCGCCGAGTGCCTCGGCGCACGGCCCAGCGAGGTGGTGTTCACGTCCGGGGGGACGGAGGCCAACAACCTCGCGATCAAGGGTCTGTACTGGGCGAGGCACGACGAGTCCCCGGCGCGGGACCGCGTCCTGTTCAGCTCCATCGAGCACCACGCCCTGCTCGACCCCGTGACCTGGTTGGCGGCGCACGAGGGCGCCCGCATCGACACCACCCCCGTGGACCGCCAGGGCCGGGTCGTCGTCGACGCCCTGCGCGAGCAGATCGAGTCCGACCCGGCGTCGGTGGCCGTCGTGACGACCATGTGGGCCAACAACGAGATGGGCACGATCCAGCCCGTGGCCGACGTCGTGGCCCTGGCTCGCGAGCACGGCATCCCGGTCCACAGCGACGCCGTCCAGGCCGCGGGCTACCTCCCGCTCGACTTCGCCGCGTCGCACCTGGACGCCATGACCGTCACGGCCCACAAGCTCGGCGGTCCGGTCGGCGTCGGGGCCCTGCTCGTGCGCCGCGAGGTGGCACCGGTCCCGCTGGTCCACGGCGGCGGCCAGGAGCGCGACCTCCGCTCGGGCACCGTCGGCGTGGCGCTCATCGCCTCCTTCGCCCGGGCGCTGGAGCTCACGGTGCAGCGTCAGGCGGAGGTCTCGGCGCGCATCGAGGGCCTGAGGCGCCGGCTCGTCGACGGCATCGGGCGGATCGTCCCCGACGCGATCGTGAACGGCGACCCGGAGCCCGGCCCGGACCACCGTCTGCCCAACATCGCGCACGTGACGTTCCCGGGGTGCGAGGGCGACGCGATGCTCATGCTGCTCGACGCGCAGGGGGTGGAGGTCTCCACCGGCTCCGCCTGCCAGGCCGGGGTGCCCCAGCCCAGCCACGTGCTGCTCGCGATGGGCTACGACGACGCCGCGGCTCGCGGTTCGCTGCGGCTGAGCCTCGGCCACACCAGCACCGAGGCCGACGTCGACCGGCTCCTCGCGGTGCTGCCCCAGGTGCACGAACGTGCCGCCCGCGCCTCCCTCGTGCGGAGCCGTTGATGCCCGGACCGACGACGGGCGTCTGCTGATGGCCCGCCTCGTCGCGGCCATGTCCGGGGGTGTCGACTCGGCCGTGGCGGCCGCGCGTGCCGTCGACGCGGGCCACCAGGTGACCGGGGTGCACCTGGCGCTGAGCCGCAACCCCCGGTCGTACCGGTCCGGTGCCCGTGGGTGCTGCTCCATCGAGGACGCCGGCGACGCCCGACGGGCCGCCGACGCGCTGGGCATCCCGTTCTACGTGTGGGACATGAGCGCCGAGTTCGCCGACGAGGTGGTCGACGACTTCGTCGCCGAGTACGCCGCAGGTCGGACCCCCAACCCGTGCCTGCGCTGCAACGAGAAGATCAAGTTCGCGGCCGTGCTCGACCGCGCCCTCGCACTCGGCTTCGACGGCGTGGTGACGGGGCACTACGCACAGCTGTCGCAGGCCCACGACGGGACGGTCGAGATGCACCGGGCCGACGACGTGGGCAAGGACCAGAGCTACGTGCTGGGCGTGCTCACGCAGGACCAGCTGCGTCACTCGCACTTCCCCCTCGGCGGCTCGGTCAAGACCGACGTCCGCGACGAGGCGGCACGTCGAGGTCTGCAGGTCGCCACCAAGCCCGACAGCCACGACATCTGCTTCGTCGCCGACGGTGACAACGCCGGCTGGCTGGCCGAGAAGCTGGGACCGCGCCCGGGCGTGGTCGTCGACGAGCAAGGTGCGGTGCTGCGTGAGCACGACGGTGCCTACGCCTACACGATCGGACAGCGGCGCGGCCTGCGTCTCGGCGTCCCCGCCGACGACGGCAAGCCGCGCTTCG
The DNA here is from genome assembly GCF_024655735.1 of Aeromicrobium sp. 50.2.37. Lineage (NCBI taxonomy): Bacteria > Bacillati > Actinomycetota > Actinomycetes > Propionibacteriales > Nocardioidaceae > Aeromicrobium > Aeromicrobium sp. 50.2.37. Next base: position 124,025 of record NZ_JANLGG010000004.1, on the reverse strand, counting down.
TGCTCGACATCGAGCCCGTCTCCGGCACGGTCACCGTCGGCCCGCGCGAGCACCTGCTCGTCGACGCCCTCGAGGCGGACCGACCGCTGTGGTGCGGAGCCGCGCCCGACGGACCGCTGGAGTGCACGGTGCAGCTGCGCGCCCACGGTGCCGAGCACCGGGCGGTCGTGGAGGTGCTCGACGACGGCCGGGTGCACGTCGACCTCCTCGACCCCGCCGAGGGCATCGCCCCCGGCCAGGCCGTGGTCGTCTACGTCGGGACCCGCGTGGTCGGGTCGGCCACAATCACCGCGACGAGCCGCAGCAGCACCGCCCCCGGGCCCGTGCGGTGAGGGCCACGGGCATCGGCTCGATGCCGGGGGAGGACTACACGGAGTCGGTCAAGACCGTGCTGGGCACGCTCGACGACCTGGCCTTCGTCCCCGAGCTGCCGGCTCGAGGCGTCGCCGCGCAGATGATCGGCCGCTCGCTCGCGTTCCTGGAGGGGCTGGGGGCGGACCTGCAGCCCGGTGGGTGGCGGCTGCTCGACGCCTCCGGCGTGGACCACCGTCGCGCCAGGTCGCTGCTCGCCCAGGACCTCGACGTCGTGGAGGAGCTCGCGCAGGGCCGGTCGGGCGCCGTCAAGCAGCAGGTCGCCGGGCCGTGGACCCTCGCCGCGACCGTGGAGCTGCAGCGGGGGGAGAAGGTGCTCTCCGACCACGGAGCACGGCGCGACCTCGCCCACGCGCTCGCGTCGGGCCTCACCGACCACGTCGCGTCGCTGCGCCGTCGGTTCCCCGGCGCCGATCTGGTGCTGCAGGTGGACGAGCCCATGCTCCCGGCCGTGCTGTCCGCCCAGGTCCCGACCTCGTCGGGCTTCGGCCGCTACCGCACCGTGCACCCGCCGGAGGCCGACGCCCTGCTGCGGGTCGTCGTCGACGCCGTGCGGGCGGCCGGAGCGAGCCCCGTCGTGCACTCGTGCGCTCCAGACCTGCCGGTCTCGCTGCTCCGCGGCGCGGGCTTCGACGCGATCTCCTTCGACCTGTCGCTCACCGCCTCCTCCGGAGGCGACGCCTGGGCGGAGACCTTCGAGGCGGGGACGGACCTGTGGCCCGGGATGCTCCCGTCGACCGACGGCGCGCTCGACCCGGCGGGCTCCCGTCGCACGCTCGTGGCGTGGTTCGATCGGCTGGGCTTCGCCGAGGACCTCTGGCACGACCGGGTGGTGGCGACGCCGTCGTGCGGCCTGGCCGGGGCCACCCCGGCCCACGCCCGCCAGGTGCTGGCCGAGCTCGCCGCCCTCGCGGGCTGAGGACCGTCGGGGGTGCTGCGGCCACCTCCTGTGCGGCTGACGTAGGTCAGCGCTGCCCGCGGTTGCGTGCGAGCTGCTGCTGCGTGGCTCGGCTGGGCCTTCGCTTGCTGCTGTGAGGCTCCGGCTGGGCCTTCGCTTGCTGCTGCGCGGCTCCGGGTGGGCCTTCGCTTGCTGCTGCGTCGCTGTGGCTCCGAGCCGGGTCGTTCTCCGAAAGGGCCTCGACCGGCGGAGGGGCCTGGGCTCGGTCGGGTTCTCGGAGCGTGGCTCCGGGGGACGCAGGATTCTGCGTTCGTGTGTGAGGGGGCGAAGGATGCTGCGTTTGTGGTCGGATCCGGTCGTGAACGCAGCATCGTTGGGGCATATACGCGCGAAGGCAGAATCTTGCGTCGGCAGGGGCGATGGTGCGCGGCGGGTGGGCAGGGCTTCTTCCTTTGCGCGGACCGTTCCTCGGAAAGGGAGAATCACTGCCCCTACGGGACCAAAGTCGTCGCCACGATGCTTCCTTCGCGAGGAACGGTCCACGAGTAGGAAGAATCGTGCGGGGATCACGCGCAGAGGGAGAAGCGTGGCCGCGCCCCGCAGACCCAGCCGGGTCGAGAGGCCCTTCGGAGACCACACCCACTCGCAGCCACAGCGACGCAGCAGCAGGCGACGCGACAGCCGGCGAGCCGTCACCGTCAGCGACGCAACACCGAGTCCCTCACACGATCTCGTCACGGGCCGGACGGCTGCCGAGCCGCACGACCGCGATGCCGACGACCACGGCCACGCCGCACACCACGTCGGCCGTGAGCCCGTCGAGGGCGAAGAACCCCACGAGCCCGGCCACCACGAGGAGAGCGCCGAGGACGATCGGGACGAGACGTCGAGTGCTCATGCGTCCACCGTGCCAGGTCGTCGGCCACGGTGCACCCCGCGGCTCGTGGGGCACGTGTCGGCGGCCGCCGATATCGTCTGACGCATGAGCGACGACGCCCTGCGGCAGCGGCACAAGGAGCTGGCCGAGCAGGTCGACGAGCACCGCCAGCGCTACCACCGCGACGACGCGCCGACCATCTCCGACGGCGAGTACGACGCGCTCGTGCGCGAGCTCGAGGCGCTGGAGGAGCAGCTGCCCGAGCTCCGCACGCCCGACTCGCCCACCCAGCAGGTGGGCGGCATGGTCTCGTCGTCGTTCGAGGCCTACGAGCACCGCGAGCGGATGCTCAGCCTCGACAACGCGTTCAGCCGCGAGGAGCTCGAGGCCTGGCACGGGCGACTCGAGCGCGACGGCGCGGGCGACGCCGAGTTCCTGTGCGAGCTCAAGGTCGACGGCCTCGCCATCAGCCTGACCTACGAGGACGGCGTCCTCACCCGTGGTGTCACCCGTGGCGACGGCCGGGTGGGGGAGGACGTCACCGAGAACGTCCGCACGATCAAGGCGATTCCGCACCGACTCTCCGCGACGGACGAGTTCCCGGTGCCCGCCTACGTCGAGGTCAGGGGTGAGGTCTACTTCCCCACCCAGGCGTTCGACGACTTCAACGCGGCGTGGGCCGAGGCCGGCAACAACCCCTTCGCCAACCCACGCAACGCCGCCGCGGGCACCCTGCGCATGAAGGACTCCTCGGTCACGGCCTCGCGGCCGCTCTCGATGGTCTGCCACGGCTTGGGCTTCCGCGAGGGCTTCCGGCCCGAGCGGCAGTCCGAGGCCTACGAGGCGCTGAAGGCGTGGGGGCTCCCCACGTCGGACCGCGCGAAGGTCGTGTCGGGCCTCGACGCGGTCGCCGAGTTCATCGAGTACTACGGCGAGCACCGTCACGACGTGGAGCACGACATCGACGGCGTCGTGGTCAAGGTCGACCAGGTGGCGCTGCAGGGACGGCTGGGCTCCACCTCGCGCGCCCCCCGATGGGCGATCGCGTTCAAGTACCCGCCGGAGGAGGTCAACACCCGGCTCAAGGACATCCTCGTCAACGTCGGCCGCACGGGCCGCGTCACGCCCTTCGGACTCATGGAGCCGGCCAAGGTGGCGGGCTCCACGGTCGAGATGGCCACGCTGCACAACCAGCACGAGGTCAAGCGCAAGGGCGTGCTCATCGGCGACCTGGTGGTGCTGCGCAAGGCCGGCGACGTGATCCCCGAGATCGTCGGGCCCGTGGTCGCCCTGCGCGACGGGACCGAGCGTGAGTTCGTCATGCCGACCGACTGTCCGTCCTGCGGCACGCCCCTGGCCCCGGCCAAGGAGGGCGACGCCGACATCCGGTGCCCCAACCAGCGCTCCTGCCCGTCACAGCTGCGCGAGCGGCTCACCCATGTGGGCAGCCGTGGAGCGTTCGACATCGAGGTGTTCGGCTGGGAGGGCGCGGTGGCGCTGCTCGAGTCGGGGGTGCTCGTCGACGAAGGCGGTCTCTTCGCCCTGACCGAGCAGCAGCTGCTCACCGTGCCGCTCTACCGCCGGGCGGCGAAGAAGGCGGAGAAGGAGGCGGTGGCCGCCGACTCGCCGGACGCACCGGTCCTGGGTCCGGACGACACCGTGCTCTCCACCAACGGTCGCAAGTTCCTCGACGGCCTGCAGAAGGCCAAGACCCAGCCGCTGTGGCGCGTGCTCGTGGCGCTCTCAATCCGGCACGTCGGACCCACGGCGGCGCGGGCCCTGGCCACCCAGTTCGTCACCATGGAGTCCATCCGCGCCGCCAGCGCCGAGGAGCTGGCCGCGACCGAGGGCGTCGGGCCCACCATCGCCGATGCCGTCGTGGACTGGTTCACCGTCGACTGGCACTGCGGCATTGTCGATGCCTGGGCCGAGGCGGGCGTCCGGATGGCCGACGAGCGCGACGACAGCATCGTGCGCACCCTCGAGGGACTCACGGTGGTCGTCACCGGGTCGCTGCAGGACTTCACCCGCGACTCCGTCAAGGAGGCGATCATCACGCACGGTGGCAAGGCGTCGGGATCGGTGAGCAAGAAGACCGACTACGTCGTCGTGGGTGACAGCCCCGGCACCAAGGCCGAGAAGGCCGAGCAGCTGGGCGTCCCGATCCTCGACGAGGACGGGTTCAAGCAGCTCCTCGCGGAGGGCCCGCCCCCGAGCGAGGAGGTCGCCGAGGAGCCGGCCGGGCCCGAGGGTGAGGACTGACGGTGCTGGAGCTGCGTCCGAGCTGCGAGTGCTGCGACGTCGACCTCGCGCCCACGAGCCGCGACGTCCTCCCCTCCGTCCGGATGTCCTGACTCAGTCCAGCAGGAGGCGTTGCACGGCGCGCGCGACCTGGCTCGCGATGGCGGCGTCCTCGTACCCGTGTTTGTGCACGGCGTAGTCGGTCCCACCGTCTGCGTCGCAGACCACGTCCCGGCTCAGGCACGCGTCGACCGTGCGCGAGTCGAGCGCGCCGAGGTCGGGGCCCGCCCCCAGGCTTCCGTCGCGGGTGGCGGCCGGGCCCGGTAGGTCCAGGCGGGTGAACGCCGCGTCGGGGTCGTGCCGCGGGCTGCCGATGAGCGCGAGGGCGTCGACGTGTCGGGCCAGGGCGGGACGGTCGGCGAGTGTCTCCTGGGCGATCTGGGCGCCCTGGCTGAAGCCGACGACCGCCAGACGTGCGTCCGGGCAGTCCCGTACCGAGGCGGTGAGCTGGCGGGCCAGCAGCCGTCGGCCCTGGTCGACGTCGGCGTCGTAGACGTCGATGTCGGAGGCGTCACGGCTGCGATGCCGGACCGCGGCGACGTCGATCTCGTCGACGCCCTTCTCGGTGAGCCGATCCACGAGGTCGGTGACCACGCCCTCGACCTCCGTGCCCAGCCCACGGTTCTTCTCGAGCGACTGCGACTGCCCACGGACCCCGACGACCTGCACCTGGGGGCACCCGTCGGCGGCCTCCGGGAGTCCGTCGTCCCCGGCCGCGGAGCAACCCGTCAGCACGAGGACGCAGGCGACCAGAGGCAGGAGCAGGCGGGGGGAGGGGGGCATCCCTCGAGCATGGCAGGCGGCCGAAGACGCGCGCCCGTGCCTCCGCCCTCCCACCGCCCGGCCGCACCGGTCCGGCGGGGGCGGCCGACGAGCGGCGCTCAGTCCACGTCGGCGTCGTCCGGGTCGAAGAGGTCGGCCGCCGCGCCCACGACGAGCGGGTCGGGGATGCGGACGACCTCGTGGTCCTTGCCGGGGTAGTCGAAGCGGTGCAGCACGTGGCGCATGGCCTCCAGGCGGGCACGCTTCTTGTCGTTGCTCTTCACGACCGTCCAGGGGGAGTGCTTCGTGTCGGTCCTGCGGAACATCGCCTCCTTGGCCTCGGTGTAGGCGTCCCACTTGTCGAGGGAGGCGAGGTCCATGGGCGACAGCTTCCACTGCCGCACGGGATCGATCTGACGGATGGTGAACCGGGTCAGCTGCTCGGCGCGCGAGACCGAGAACCAGAACTTCACGACGTGGATGCCGTCGTTCACGAGCATCTTCTCGAACGCCGGCGCCTGCTTGAGGAACTCGGTGTACTGGTCGGGCGTGCAGAAGCCCATCACCCGCTCGACACCGGCGCGGTTGTACCAGGACCGGTCGAAGAACGTGAGCTCGCCGGTCGTCGGCAGGTGGTGGACGTAGCGCTGGAAGTACCACTGGCCCTGCTCGCGCTCGGTCGGCTTCACGAGGGCCACCACCCGGGCGCCGCGCGGGTTGAGGTTCTCGGTGAACCGCTTGATCGTGCCGCCCTTGCCGGCCGCGTCGCGTCCCTCGAACACCATCACGACCCGCTGCCCGGTGTCCTTCACCCAGCGCTGCAGCTTGATCAGCTCGATCTGCAGCAGCCGCTTCTCCAGGTCGTACGTCGTGCGGTCGAGTCGCTCGCCGTAGGGGTAGCCCTCGCGCCAGGTGTCCACCGGCACGCCGGAGGGATCCAGGAGCACGGGGTCGTCGTCGTCGGAGTCGTCGACGGTGAAGTCGGTGAGGTGCTGGGCGGCCACGGTGTCGATCACGAGCGGGAGGCTAGGGGAGCGTGGTGAACGCCAGGTGACACGTCACTACGATGGGTCGGTACCCGCACCCGAGCCTGCAAGGGAGACGCATGTCGTCGGCCATCTCGCGTGAGGACGTCGCCCACCTGGCGAGCCTCGCGCGCATCTCGCTCAGCGAGGACGAGCTGGACCGGCTCGGCGCCGAGCTCCCGGCGATCCTCGACCACGTCGCCGCCGTCCAGGAGGCAGCTGCCGCCGACGTGGAGCCGATGAGCCACCCGGTGCCGATCAGCAACGTGTTCCGCGCCGACGAGGTCCGCCCCGGCCTGACGCCCGACGAGGCCCTCGCCGGCGCCCCGGCGAGCGAGGAGCAGCGCTTCCTCGTCCCGCAGATCCTCGGGGAGGAGTGATGAGCGACCTCACCCGGCTCGAGGCCGCCGAGATCGCCGACGGCCTCGCCGACGGCACCCTCACGTCCGTGGCCGTCACCCAGGCCCACCTCGACCGCATCGCCGACGTCGACGAGCGGCTCGGCGCCTTCCTGCACGTCGACGCCGAGGGTGCGCTGGCCACGGCGGCCGACGTGGACGCGCGACGTGCAGCGGGGGAGCAGCTGGCGACGCTCGCCGGCGTCCCGGTGGCCGTGAAGGACCTCATCAACACCGTCGGCCAGCCCACCACGGCCGGTTCGCGCATCCTCGAGGGCTGGGTCCCGCCCTACGACGCGACCGTCGTCGGTCGTCTGCGTGCCGCGGGTCTGCCGATCCTCGGCAAGACCAACCTCGACGAGTTCGCCATGGGCTCGTCCAACGAGCACTCGGCCTACAAGCCGGCGCGCAACCCCTGGGACACCGAGCGCATCCCCGGCGGCTCCAGTGGTGGGTCCGCGGCCGCCGTGGCCGGCTACGAGGCGCCCCTGGCCCTCGGCACCGACACCGGCGGATCCATCCGTCAGCCCGGCGCCATGACCGGCATCGTGGGCGTCAAGCCGACCTACGGCGGTGTCTCGCGCTACGGCGTCATCGCCATGGCCAGCAGCCTGGACCAGGTCGGCCCGATGGCCCGTTCCGTGCTCGACGCGGCCCTGCTGCACGAGGTGCTCGCCGGTCACGACCCGATGGACTCCACCAGCATCGACGCGCCGACGCCCGACGTCGTGGCCGCGGCCCGCCGCGGCGACGTCGCCGGCCTGCGGGTCGGTGTCGTGAAGGAGCTCGGTGGAGAGGGCTTCCAGCCCGGCGTCCAGCAGCGCTTCGACGAGTCCGTCGAGCTGCTCGCCAAGGCGGGCGCCGAGGTCGTCGAGATCTCGTGCCCGAGCTTCGTGCACGGCATCGCCGCCTACTACCTGGTCATGCCGAGCGAGGTGTCCAGCAACCTGGCCCGCTTCGACGCCATGCGGTACGGCGTGCGCGTCGCGCCCGACGGCGTCGACGGCCCCAGCGCCGAGCAGGTCATGGCCGTCAGCCGTGACGCCGGCTTCGGCGACGAGGTCAAGCGCCGCATCATCCTCGGGACGTACGCCCTGTCGAGCGGCTACTACGACGCCTACTACGGCTCGGCGCAGAAGGTGCGCACCCTCGTCGCGCGCGACTTCGCAGCCGCGTTCGAGCAGGTCGACGTGCTGGTCTCGCCCACCGCGCCCACCACGGCCTGGCGCCTGGGGGAGAAGAGCGAGGACCCGCTGGCCATGTACCTCGAGGACATCGCGACCATCCCGGCCAACCTCGCCGGCGTGCCGGGGCTCAGCCTCCCGGTCGGGCTGGCGAGCGACACGGGCCTGCCGGTCGGCGTGCAGGTGCTCGCCCCAGCCCAGGCCGACGACCGTCTGTACAACGTCGGGGCGGCCCTCGAGCGGCTCGTCGCGGCACCACGGCTGAGCGAGATCGACGCAGGAGCGACCCGATGAGCACCCAGACCACCCCCGCGCTCGTCCCGTTCGAGAAGGCGATCGAGCGCTACGACCCGGTCCTCGGGCTCGAGGTCCACGTCGAGCTGAACACCGCCACGAAGATGTTCTGCGGCTGTGCGACCGTGTTCGGCTCCGAGCCCAACACCCAGGTGTGCCCCGTCTGCCTGGGCCTGCCGGGCGCCCTGCCCGTCGTGAACGCCAAGGCGGTCGAGTCGGCCATCCGCATCGGGCTCGCGCTCAACTGCGAGATCGCCGAGTGGTGCCGCTTCGCGCGCAAGAACTACTTCTACCCGGACATGCCGAAGAACTTCCAGACGTCGCAGTACGACGAGCCGATCGCCTTCGACGGCTACGTCGACCTCGACGTCCCTCTGCCGGACGGTGGGGTCGAGACGTTCCGCATCGAGATCGAGCGCGCCCACATGGAGGAGGACACCGGCAAGTCCCTGCACGTCGGCGGTGCCACCGGACGCATCCACGGCGCCGACCACTCGCTGCTCGACTACAACCGGGCCGGCATCCCACTGATCGAGATCGTCACCCGCACGATCGAGGTGCCGGCCGACCGGGCCCCGCTCGTGGCCCGCGCCTACGTCCAGCACCTGCGCGACCTCATGGTGGCGCTCGGTGTCTCCGACGCCCGCATGGACCAGGGCTCGCTGCGCGCCGACGTGAACCTGTCCCTCAAGCCGACCGGCTCGTCCACGCTCGGCACCCGCAGCGAGACCAAGAACGTCAACTCCTTCCGCTCGGTGGAGCGGGCGGTGCGCTTCGAGGTCACCCGGCACGCCGGCGTGCTCGACGCCGGGCAGAGCATCCTGCAGGAGACGCGCCACTTCCACGAGTCCGACGGCACCACGTCGCCCGGCCGCCCCAAGTCCGACGCCGACGACTACCGCTACTTCCCCGAGCCCGACCTCGCGCCGGTCGCGCCGTCGCGCGCCTGGGTCGACGAGCTGCGGGGCACGTTGCCCGAGCCTCCCGCCGAGCGGCGCAAGAGGCTGCAGGCGGAGTGGGACTTCTCCGACCTCGACATGCGCGACACCGTGGGTGCCGGTGCGCTGGAGCTCGTCGTGGCCACGGTCGCGGCCGGGGCCACCCCGGCGGCGGCGAAGAAGTGGTGGCTCGGTGAGCTGGCGCGCCGCGCCAACGAGTCCGGCACCGGCCTCGACGAGCTGGGCGTCACGCCGGAGCAGGTCGCGGGCGTGCAGGCCCTGATCGACTCCGGTCGCGTCAACGACAAGCTCGCTCGGCAGGTGCTGGAGGGCGTGCTGGCCGGCGAGGGCACGCCCGAGGAGGTCGTGACCGCGCGCGGGCTCGAGGTCGTGTCCGACGACGGTGCGCTCGGCGCTGCCGTCGACACCGCCATCGCGGCCAACCCCGACGTCGCCCAGAAGATCCGCGACGGCAAGGTGCAGGCCGCCGGGGCGCTCATCGGCGCCGTCATGAAGGAGATGCGGGGCCAGGCCGACGCCGGGCGCGTGCGCGAGCTGATCCTCGAGAAGCTCGGCGGATGAGCCCGTCACGATGACGAGCGCCCCGGACGGCGTCGACCCGTGAGCCGGTCCATGTCGCGCTTCCTCGGCATCGCGGGTCTCGCCGTCACCGCGCTCGTCGGCTCGTCGGTCGTGGTCGCGAACCTCGTGGTGGTGGGTCGGACCTCCGACGACCTGACGCGTGACGTCGACGACCTCGGCCCGGCGCAGGTCGTGATCGTGCCGGGCGCCGGCGTCTATCCGGACGGAACGCTCGGGCGGCCGGTCGAGGAGCGCGTGCGGGCCGCCGTCGCCCTCCACGAGGCGGGCCTGGTGGAGAAGATCCTTCTGTCGGGCGACAACGGCACCAGCACCTACAACGAGCCCGACGCGATGCGCCAGGCGGTGCTCGAGGCCGGCGTGCCCGCGGCCGACGTCTTCACCGACTACGCGGGCTTCAGCACGTGGCACACCATGCGGCGCGCCCGGGACGTGTTCGGCGTCGACGACGCGATCGTCGTCACCCAGGGCGTCTACGCGGCACGGACGGTCGACCTGGGCGTCGCGGCCGGTCTCGACGTCGAGGGCTACGTCGTCAGCGAGGGCGGTCGACGTGCGCGCGAGTGGCTGGCTCGCGTCCGCGGCCTCGGCGAGGCGACGCTGCGCCCGCGGGTCACACCGGGCCCGGCGATCCCCATCACCGGTGACGGGCGCGCCTCCTGGGCCGACGCCCCGGCCTGAACCGGTGCGGCCTCAGGCTCCGCGCAGCGCGTCGATGCGCTCCAGCAGCAGCCGCAGCTCCTCGCGCACGACCTCGGGCTGCTCGACCGGGATGAAGTGCGTGGCGTCGAGCTCGCGGTAGCGGGAGCGCTTCACGGCCTGCGACGCGGTGTACATGTCGCGCGCGCCCGTGAGCACGTCCCACCGGCCGGACACGAACGTGGTGGGCACGTCGATCGAGGAGAGCGAGACGCGGGAGTGCTCGGCCACGCCGAGCGCGAGCTTCGCGTACCAGGCGGGATGCGTCGTGCAGAACTCCTTCACCATCGCCTGCAGCTCCGCGGTGTCGGCCGCCGGGTCGATGAGTCGGGTGCGACGCAGGATGTTGGTGGTGGAGCGCGTCCAGGGGATCCGGGTCGTCAGGGGGGCGATGCCGTGCCCGGTCACGGTGGTGATGCGCGCCAGGCCCACCATCAGCTGGCGGGCCAGGAACGGCGGGACGTGCAGCGGTGCAAGCATCGTGCCGAAGGTGTTGCCCGGCACGCCCGCGACGGCGAGGACCCCCTCCACCCTGTCGGGGTGGCGTCCGGCCAGCTCGAAGGCCACGGTCACCCCGGCCGACCAGCTCAGCAGGGGGGCCGACTCGATCCCGGCGTGGTCCATGACCGCCAGGGCGTCCTCCACGTACGCATCGAGATCGACCCGGCCGTCCTTGGGTCGTGCCGACCCTCCGACGCCGCGGTGGTTCCACGAGACGACGCGCACGCCGCAGTCCGGACGCAGCAGGGTGGGCCACGCGTAGGGGTTGGTCCCCAGCCCGTTGCACAGGAGCACGGTGGGGCCGTCGGCGTCGTTCGTCCAGGCCCTCAGGCGTGTGCCGTCGGCACTCGTCACGTCGTAGAAGCGCACGAGTCCGGGAGTCGAGGTCACGGGCGTCGATCCTGCCTCCTCCGGCCCCCGCCCGCAACGCGTTCGCCGGAACCGGTGCCTCGCGGTCGAGTGGCCCTAGACCCCGAGCCGACGCTGCAGGGCGGTCGCGAACGCCGCCGCGCCGGTGGGGGTGTGGTCGAGGAAGAACGACGGCTCGGTCAGCTCGAGCTCCATGAGTCGCAGGTCGCCGTCGGATCCGGTCACCACGTCCACCCGGGCGTAGAGCAGGTCGTCGCCCACCAGGTCGCGCGCGACCGACACGGCGCGCTCGGCGAAGGCCACCTGCTCCGGCGTGGCGTCCCTCGACGCGATGTCCTCCTTCAGCTCGGGCAGCCCGCGAGGGTCACCCTCGCCCACGAGCAGTGCGCCCTTGCGGAAGGCGTGGGAGTACGTCCGGTCGAAGAGCAGCAGACCCGTCTCGCCGTCGGTGTCGACGGAGGCGACGTACGGCTGGACCATGGTCGGCCGGCCGGCGTCGAGCAGGCTGCGGCTGTGGGCGACGGCCCGCTCGGGATCGCTCCAGCGCGCCGTGTCGGCGGAGCCCGCGGAGATGGTCGGCTTCACGACCCACTCGTCGGCCTCCGGCAACGCCCCGGCGGACCGGACGGACCAGGCCGTCTCGACCACGGCCACGTCGGCGTCGACGAGCTGGCGGAGGTAGGTCTTGTCGGTGTTCCAGCGCAGCACGCCGGCCGAGTTCGCCAGCCGGGGCACGCTGTCGGCCCAGGCGAGGAACGCGTCGCGCCGTGGGACGTAGTCCCAGCACGACCGCACGACCACGAGGTCGTAGGAGGCCCAGTCGACGTCGGGGTCGTCCCAGACGGCGGTCTCGGCATCGATCCCGACCTCCGCGACGGCGGCGGTGAGCAGGGGGAGGTCGGCGTCGACCTCGCGGAAGTCGGCCCCGCAGGCCCAGGCGATGCGCATGAACCCATCGTGCCAGGTCCAGATTCTGTCTTACCTGAACGCATAGGCTTATCTCCATGGTGAAGGTTCACACGCGAGTGACGGTAATCGTGGACCTCGTCGGCTCGCGCCGCCACGGCGATCGCGCCTGGGTCCACCGGGCGTTCACCCAGGCTCTGGCGGCGGTCAACGCGGCGGTGCCTGCCGAGCAGGCCCTCGAGCCGACGCTGGGCGACGAGGCCCAAGCCCGGTACCGCACGGTCGAGGAGGCCCTGCGGGCCACCCTGCTGCTTCGTCTCGAGCTGCCCGAGGAGCTCGACGCACGGGCCGGGATCGGGGTGGGAGCCGTGCAGCACCTGGGGACGGGTGCGGTGGGGCTGCTCCAGGACGGCCCCGGCTGGTGGGCGGCACGCGACGCCATCGACGAGGCGAAGGCCCGCGAGACCGCGCGGGACCGGACGCTGCGCACCTGGTTCGTCGTCGCGCCGGACGCACCCGACGACCCGGCCCGCCCCGACCCGGCGTACGTCGACGCCCTCCTGCTGCTGCGCGACGAGATCGTGACGGGCATGCCGGTCCGTTCCCGTCGCCTGCTGCGCGGTGTGCTCGGCGGACGCACCCAGGCCGAGCTGGCCGAGCGGGAGGGCATCAGCCCCTCCGCGGTCTCGCAGAACCTGCGACGCAGCGGCGCCCACGCCGTGCTGCACGCCCACGCCTTGCTGCTGAGGGGAGCGGTAGCCGGCCCCGACCCTCAGTAGCCGGTGAGGGCGGCGAGCAGGAAGAACGGCACCGACGCGCCCGCGAGGCGCATCGCGACCCGCACCCAGTGGTACTTGCGCGCCACGATCCGCGACAGCTCGTAGAGCTGGTGCCGGGTGCGCGCAGGCAACGTCGGCGGGTGGGCCTCGAGGGTCTCGTCCAGGTCGTCGCGCGAGGCGAAGGCCGCCACGTGCCCCCAGTAGTACACGTGCGGCGACGGCGGGGGAACGGTGAAGCGGGGCCATACCGCGCACGCTGCAGCCCCGACGGACCCGCCCGCGAGCAGCGCGCCCACGGTCCAGACGCCGCGCCCGAACGGCTCGAGCTCCGCCGGGCTCCAGTCCCGGGCCAGCAGGCCGGCGAGCAGCGCACCGAAGCCGATGCCGAGGACGGCGAGCACCATGGACGCCTTGTGGTCGGCGGCGCCCACCTCGTTGCGGGCCTCGGCGAGGATGCTGAGCTCGACCTCGAGCGGCCCGACCTCGAGCGACCCGGCCCCGACCGCTCGCTCGTGGTGGGGCGCGGCATCGCCGTCGGGCTCGGGCGCCGGCAGGTCGCCGGTGGTCAGGTGTCGGCTGACGTCGTCGGTCGCATCGGTCATGGCACCTCCTCGCGCGCCATCGTGCCAGGGGAGGGCGACATGTCGTCGTGCAATCAAGTCTCTAGACTTGATTCCTGAGAATCAAGCCTCAGGCATTGATACACTGTCTCCCATGTTCGCCCTCACCATCGACCAGCGGGGGAGCCGTCTGTCCGACGACGAGGTGCCGGGGCTCCTGGACCTCCTCGCCGGCGCCGAGACCGTTCGCGCGTTCGAGCGCACCGTGGGAGACGAGGTCCAGGGCCTCGTCTCGGTGCCGGAGGTCGCCGTCGAGGTGGTCACCCAGGTGGCCCGCACCGGCCGCTGGTGGATCGGGGTGGGGGTCGGGGACGTCGACTCGCCGACACCGCCCTCGGTCCGCGCGGCTCGGGGTCCTGCGCTCTTCGCGGCTCGGGTCGCGGTCGAGCGAGCGGCACGGTGCACCGCGGGCGTGGCGCTGGAGGCGGGTGAGGGTCGCGACGCCCAGGACGCCCTCGACGCCGAGACCGTCCTGCAGGTGCTGGGCCGGCTCGTCGTGGACCGCTCGCCGGACGGCCAGGAGGCGGTCGACGAGGTGCGGCGCCACGCCACGCAGCGAGCAGCCGCCGAGCAGCTCGGCATCACGCCCCAGGCCATGAGCGCTCGCCTGCAGGTCGCCCGTCGCGACGACGAGGACCGTCTGCGCGCCCTGGCCGTCCGACTGCTCGCCCGCGCCGACGCCGCGACCTCCTGACCTCCTGACCGGGTGTCGGTGGCGGCCGGGGACGGGGTCGCAGACCCCGGTCGTAGGATCAGCCCATGCCCAGCGAGACCCCCGACAGCCGTCCTGCCCCGACGCCGGAGCCCGGCGTCGACATCAAGCCCCGCAGCCGCGACGTCACCGACGGCCTGGAGAAGACCGCCGCGCGCGGCATGCTGCGTGCCGTCGGCATGGGTGACGACGACTGGGTCAAGCCGCAGATCGGCGTCGCGTCGAGCTGGAACGAGATCACGCCCTGCAACCTCTCGCTCGACCGGCTCGCCAAGTCCGTGAAGACCGGCGTGCACGCCGCGGGCGGGTACCCGCTCGAGTTCGGCACCATCAGCGTCTCCGACGGCATCAGCATGGGTCACGAGGGCATGCACTTCTCGCTGGTGAGCCGCGAGGTGATCGCCGACTCCGTCGAGACGGTCATGATGGCCGAGCGACTCGACGGCTCCGTGCTGCTGGCCGGCTGCGACAAGAGTCTGCCCGGCATGCTCATGGCCGCCGCCCGGCTCGACCTCTCCAGCGTGTTCCTCTACGCCGGCTCGATCATGCCGGGCAACGTCGACGGCAAGGACGTCACGATCATCGACGCCTTCGAGGCCGTCGGTGCCTGCATGCGCGGTCTCATCACCCGCGAGGAGGTCGACCGCATCGAGCGGGCGATCTGCCCGGGCGAGGGCGCGTGCGGCGGCATGTACACCGCCAACACGATGGCCTCGGCCGCCGAGGCGCTCGGCATGAGCCTGCCCGGCTCGGCCGCCCCGCCGGCGCCCGACCGTCGTCGTGACGACTATGCCGAGAAGTCCGGCGAGGCCGTCGTCGAGCTGCTGCGTCGCGGCATCACCGCACGCGACATCATGACGCTCGAGGCGTTCGAGAACGCCATCACCGTCGTCATGGCGCTCGGCGGCTCCACCAACGCCGTGCTGCACCTGCTCGCGATCGCCCGCGAGGCCGGTGTCCCGCTCACGCTCGACGACTTCAACCGGGTCGGGGACAAGGTGCCCCACCTGGGCGACCTCAAGCCCTTCGGCCGCTACGTCATGAACGACGTCGACAAGGTCGGCGGCATCCCCGTCATCATGAAGGCGCTGCTCGACGCAGGGCTCATGCACGGCGACGTCATGACGGTCACCGGTCGCACCATGGCCGAGAACCTGGCCGACATCGACCTGGGTCTGGACGGCGACATCATCCGCCCGCTCGACGCACCGATCCACAAGACGGGCGGCCTCACGATCCTGCGCGGCTCGCTCGCGCCCGAGGGAGCCGTGGTCAAGAGCGCCGGCTTCGACTCCGACGTCTTCACCGGGACGGCGCGGGTCTTCGACGGCGAGCGCGCCGCCATGGACGCGCTGGAGGACGGCACCATCGCCGCGGGCGACGTCGTGGTCATCCGCAACGAGGGTCCGAAGGGCGGTCCGGGCATGCGCGAGATGCTCGCGATCACCGGCGCCATCAAGGGCGCAGGCCTGGGCAAGGACGTCCTGCTGCTCACCGACGGCCGCTTCTCCGGGGGCACGACCGGCCTGTGCGTCGGGCACGTGGCGCCCGAGGCGGTCGACGGTGGACCGATCGCCTTCGTGGCCGACGGCGACCCGATCACGCTCGACGTCGCCAACCGGACCCTCGAGGTGGAGATCGACGACGACGAGCTCGAGCGGCGCAAGGTCGGCTGGGAGCCCATGGCCCCGAAGTACACGTCCGGCGTGCTCGCCAAGTACCGCAAGCTGGTCAGCTCCGCGGCGCACGGCGCCGTCACCGGGTAGCAGGAGTGGCCGACTTCACCGACGAGGAGCTCGCCACCGCCCTGAAGGTGCTCGGTGAGGCGCAGCACCTCACCGAGGACGACGCGTCGTACGTCGCGCTGCGACGTGCCTGCGGTCGGTTCTACAAGGACGTCAAGAAGCAGCGTCGCAAGGCGGCGCGGGACGCGACGGCCGCCGCCGATCGTGAGGTCGTGGAGCGGACCGCCACGGGCTCGGCGCAGCGCATCGACGACGAGACCGCCGGGATCGCCCTGACGTCCACGGCACGGGGTGCGACCGCCGGGGTCCTGCAGGTGCCTCGCGGCTGCTACGTCTGCAAGCGCAAGTTCACGCTGGTCGACGCGTTCTACCACCAGCTCTGCCCGGAGTGCGCGGCCCTGAGCCACGCCAAGCGGGATGCGCGCACCGACCTCACCGGGCGTCGGGCGCTGCTGACCGGCGGCCGCGCGAAGATCGGCATGTACATCGCGCTGCGGCTGCTGCGCGACGGCGCCGAGACCACGATCACGACCCGGTTCCCGCGCGACGCGGTGCGGCGGTTCGCCGGGCTGCCCGACAGCGCCGACTGGCTGCACCGGCTCCGCGTGGTGGGCATCGACCTGCGCGACCCGGCACAGGTGGTCGGGCTGGCCGACGACCTCGCGTCCCGCGGTCACCTCGACATCCTCATCAACAACGCAGCGCAGACGGTCCGTCGGTCGCCGGGGGCGTACGGTCCTCTGGCCGAGGCGGAGGACGCCCCGCTCCCGCCCGGGCTGACGTACGAGACGGGCGGACCCGAGCTCGTCACGTTCGGCCACACGAGCGACCTGCACCCCGCCGCACTCGTCGGCTCGGTGGAGTCGCACCCCGTGCTGGCCGGCGACGCCTCGACGGCGGACGCGCTCACCGAGCGGACGCATCGTCTGGAGCAGGCGCTCACCGCGGGGTCGGCCGACCTGAGCCGGATCGACGCCGGGGGACTGGTGCCCGACGTCGTCGACACGAACAGCTGGGTGCAGACCGTCTCGGAGGTCGACGCGCTGGAGCTGCTCGAGGTCCAGCTGTGCAACCAGACGGCGCCGTTCCTGCTGATCAGCCGCCTGCGGCCTGCGCTCGCGGCCTCTCCCGCGCGGCGCACGTACGTCGTGAACGTCTCGGCGATGGAAGGGCAGTTCTCCCGGCGGTACAAGGGACCCGGGCACCCCCACACGAACATGAGCAAGGCCGCGCTCAACATGCTCACGCGCACGAGTGCGGGCGAGATGCTGGAGTCCGACGGCATCCTCATGACCGCGGTCGACACCGGCTGGATCACCGACGAACGGCCGCACACCACGAAGGTCCGCCTGGCGGAGGAGGGCTTCAAGGCTCCCCTCGACCTGGTCGACGGTGCGGCGCGCGTGTACGACCCGATCGTGCGGGGCGAGGCGGGCGAGGACGTGCACGGCGTGTTCCTCAAGGACTACGACGTCTCACCCTGGTGAGCGTGGCCGGCCGGTCCACTTGACCTAGGTCATGGACTTCGCCGGCTTTGGTCCCGGAAAGATCCGCGAAGCGGCGTCAGCGTCCTGGGGCGCCCTACTCTCCAAGAGCGGAGAGCAGGGGAGGGCCGCCATGTCGAGCAGGTCGAGGTTCGGTCGGGGCGTCGGACGCCTGGGTCGGGTGGTCGTGGTCGTGGTCGCACCCGTCCTCGTGGCGGCGGCGCTGGTGGCCGGTCCTGCGGCGGCAGACGACGCCGGAGCCGGTCTCGCGGGACGGCTCGTCCAGGCCGACGGCAGCGCCTGGGACGCCACGCCGTGGACGGTCACGGCCGTCCCCGTCGACGGTGCCGGTGACCAGGTCGACACCGCTGTCGCGAGCGACGGCTCCTACCGACTGGCCGGCGTCCGTGACGGCCGCTACCGGATCCGCGCCGTCCCGGCCGAGGAGAGGTCGGGCATCCCCGCGATGTGGCTCGGCGGGACGCTGCGCGAGGACGAGGCCACGGTCGTGGACGTCCGTGCGGGTCGTGACCTCGACGGACTCGACGTCGTCCGGTTCGACGGCAGCAACCTCCCGCGCCGAGCCACCGCCACCTGGCGGCCCTACGTCAAGGGCACGCCGAAGGTGGGATGGACGCTCACGGCGGACCCGCAGGAGTGGACGGTCGAGGACGACTGGTTCGGTGAACCGATGCCGGTCACCGACGACCTGTTCACCTTCCAGTGGCTCGCCGACGGCAGGCCCGTCGCCGGGGCCACGGGTCGCACCTTCGTGCCCACGGCGAGCCAGCTCGGGCGTTCGCTCTCGGTCCGCGTCGGGGTGGACCTGCCGAACACGACCACGTCGAACGACACGAGCGCGAGCACCGCGGTCGTGGTGCGGGGCCGCAACACCCCGTGCTCCCGCGTCACCCTGACCGGCAAGGCCACGGTCGGCCGCACCCTCGTCGCCAGTCGGTCGCGGTGCTGGGCCGCGCCGGGGACCAAGGTCACCCACGTCTGGTACGCCGACGGTCGTCGGGTGGCGACCACGACGAGCCCTCGCCTGACGCTGCGCAAGAAGCTCCGCGGTGACCGGGTGAGCGTCCGCGTGGTCGCCACGGCCCCGGGCTACGCCACGGCCACGGTGCGCACGACGACGCGCAAGGTCCGCTGACGCGGCGCCGCCCCGGCGGGGGTTCCGGGCCGTGGGCGGAAGAGGGCCCGGCGGGGGTTCCGGGCCGTAGCGGAAGAGGGCCCGGCGGGGGTTCCGGGCCGTGGGCGGAAGAGGGACCAGTCCGGATGCTGGTACGTCCCGTCTCAGTACTTGACCACGCCCCGGGCGAGGGCCAGACTGGGGCGGTGCACGCCATGCTGCTCGTAGTAGATGTCTGACGCGACGACCCGCCGTCTCGCGTCACCCTCCGTACGCCATCATTGGCCGGAGGGTTTTTTCATGCGAGGACACCGTCGGGTCGGCGTCACGAGCGACCGGCGGCAGCACGACCACCACCCGGAACACCCAGCCCAGAACACCCGAGAACCGTGGACCGAAGCGAGGAACGACCGATGACGGAACAGGTCACGAGGCCGAGCACCGAGACGCTGACGGGTGCGCAGAGCCTCGTCCGCTCCCTCGAGCACGCCGGCGTCGAGGTCATCTTCGGCATCCCCGGCGGTGCGATCCTGCCTGCCTACGACCCGCTGTTCGACTCGAGCATCCGGCACGTGCTGGTGCGTCACGAGCAGGGCGCCGGGCATGCCGCGCAGGGATACGCCATGGTCACCGGCCGCGTCGGCGTCTGCATGGCGACCTCGGGCCCGGGTGCCACGAACCTCGTGACGGCCATCGCCGACGCGTACATGGACTCCGTGCCGGTCGTCGCGATCACCGGTCAGGTGTCGTCGAGCCTCATCGGCACCGACGGCTTCCAGGAGGCCGACATCCGCGGCATCACGATGCCGATCACCAAGCACAGCTACCTGGTCACCGACCCCGCCGAGATCCCGCGCGTGGTCGCCGAGGCCTTCCACATCGCCGGCACGGGACGTCCGGGTCCGGTGCTCGTCGACATCGCGAAGGACGCGCTGCAGACCGCGACGACGTTCCACTGGCCGAACGAGCTCGCCCTGCCGGGCTATCGGCCCACGACCCGCCCGCACGGCAAGCAGGTGCGCGAGGCGGCTCGGCTCATCGCGGCCGCCGAGCGGCCGGTGCTCTACGTCGGTGGCGGCGTCATCAAGGCCGACGCCGCGGCCGAGCTGGCCATGCTGGTCGAGCTGACGCAGATCCCCGTGGTCACCACGCTCATGGCGCGCGGCGCGTTCCCCGACTCCCACGAGCTGAACCTCGGCATGCCGGGCATGCACGGGACCGTGGCCGCGGTCGCGGCGCTGCAGAAGTCCGACCTGCTGATCTCGCTCGGCGCGCGCTTCGACGACCGGGTCACGGGCAACCTCGACACGTTCGCCCCCGGTGCCAAGGTCATCCACGCCGACATCGACCCGGCCGAGATCGGCAAGAACCGCGAGGTCGACGTGCCGATCGTCGGCGACTGCCGCGAGGTCATCGCCGACCTCGTGGTCACGCTGCGCAAGCAGGCCGAGGAGACCGGCGTGCAGGGGGAGTACGGACCCTGGCGCGAGCGGATGCTCTCGACCAAGGGGCGGTTCCCGGTCGGCTACGACAAGCCGTCCGAGGGGCTCGCACCGCAGACCGTCATCGAGCGGATCAGCGCCATCGCCGGACCCGACGCCACCTATGCGGCCGGGGTCGGGCAGCACCAGATGTGGTCGACGCACTTCATCGACTTCGAGCGCCCGCGCCAGTGGCTGAACTCCGGTGGCGCCGGCACCATGGGCTACGCCGTCCCGGCCGCGATGGGCGCCCAGGTCGGGCTGCCCGACTCGGTCGTCTGGGCGATCGACGGCGACGGCTGCTTCCAGATGACCAACCAGGAGCTCGCCACCTGCGCGATCGAGGGCATCCCGATCAAGGTCGCGGTCATCAACAACTCCTCGCTCGGCATGGTGCGCCAGTGGCAGACCCTGTTCTACGAGGGCCGTTACTCCAACACCGACCTCAACACCGGTCCGGAGTCCATCGGTGCGCGCCGCATCCCCGACTTCGTGAAGCTGGCGGAGGCGTACGGGTGCGTGGGCCTGCGTTGCGACAGCGAGGACGACCTCGACGCCGTCATCGAGGAGGCCATGGCGATCACCGACCGGCCCGTCGTCATCGACTTCGTGGTCGAGCGCGACGCCATGGTCTGGCCGATGGTCGCGGCCGGCACGAGCAACGACGACATCAAGATCGCGCGCGACATGGCGCCCGAGTGGGACGACGAGGACCTCTGATGACAACGCAGCACACGCTCAGCGTCCTGGTGGAGAACACACCGGGCGTCCTGGCCCGCGTCTCGAGCCTGTTCATGCGGCGCGGGTTCAACATCGACTCGCTCGCGGTCGGCCCCACGGAGATCCCCGAGATCTCCCGCATGACGATCGTCGTCAACGTCGACGAGCTGCCCCTGGAGCAGGTCACCAAGCAGCTCAACAAGCTCGTGAACGTGCTGAAGATCGTCGAGCTGGACTCGGCGTCGGCGGTCGAGCGCGAGCTCATGCTCATCAAGGTGCGCACGGACGCGCAGACCCGTGGGCAGGTGCTCGAGACCGTGCAGCTGTTCCGCGCCAAGGTCGTCGACGTGTCCACCGATGCCGTCACCATCGAGGCGACGGGCGACTCGGGCAAGCTGACGGCCATGCTCAACGTGCTCGAGCCGTTCGGCATCCGCGAGATCGCCCAGTCCGGTCGCGTCGCGATCGGACGCGGCGCACGGTCCATCACCGACCGCACGCTGCGGACGGTGCCGGGCCACCAGAGCGCCTGACCATCCCACGAACCCATCCACGACACGAGGAGATACCAGTGGCCGAGTTGTTCTACGACGACGACGCAGACCTCAGCATCATCCAGGGCAAGCAGGTTGCCGTCATCGGCTACGGCAGCCAGGGACACGCCCACGCCCTGAACCTGCGCGACTCCGGCGTCGACGTCCGCGTCGGCCTCGCCGAAGGCTCCAAGAGCCGCGAGAAGGCCGAGGCCGAGGGCCTGCGCGTGCTCAGCGTCGCCGACGCCGTCGAGGAGGCCGACGTCATCGTCGTGCTGACCCCCGACCAGGTGCAGCGCCACGTGTACGCCGAGTCCATCGAGCCCAACCTCGTCGACGGCGACGCGCTCGTGTTCGGCCACGGCTTCAACATCCGGTACGGCTACATCAAGCCGCCCGCCGGTGTCGACGTGCTGCTGGTGGCGCCGAAGGCTCCCGGCCACACCGTGCGCCGTGAGTTCGTGGCCGGCCGCGGCATCCCGGACATCATCGCCGTCGAGCAGGACGCCAGCGGCCAGGGCTGGGACCTCGCCCTCTCGTACGCGAAGGCCATCGGCGGCGCCCGCGCCGGCGTCATCAAGACGACCTTCACCGAGGAGACCGAGACCGACCTCTTCGGCGAGCAGGCCGTGCTGTGCGGCGGCATGTCGCACCTCGTGCAGGCCGGGTTCGAGACCCTCACCGAGGCCGGCTACCAGCCGGAGATCGCCTACTTCGAGGTGCTGCACGAGCTCAAGCTGATCGTCGACCTCATGTGGGAGGGCGGCATCGCCAAGCAGCGCTGGAGCATCTCCGACACCGCTGAGTACGGCGACTACGTCTCCGGACCGCGCGTGGTCGACTCCTCGGTCAAGGAGCGCATGCAGGCCGTGCTCGCCGACATCCAGGACGGCACGTTCGCCAAGCGCTTCATCGACGACCAGGACGCCGGCGCCCCGGAGTTCCTCGCCCTGCGCGAGCAGGAGGCGGGTCACCCGATCGAGGCCACCGGCAAGGTGCTGCGCTCCCACTTCTCGTGGAAGCAGTCCGACGATGACTACGTCGAGGGTTCTGCCGCTCGCTGACGCACCGCTCGAGCCACGAAGGCCCCCGTCCGACGGACGGGGGCCTTCGCTATGGTCGTGGACGTCCGGGGTGCCCCGCAGGGGCTGAGATGACACCCGCCGAACCTGATCCGGTTAGCACCGGCGCGAGGGAGACACATGGATCCGACGTCTGCCGTCACCACGGCCCTACGTGAGCGAGCACCTCTGGTGCAGTGCCTCACCAACTTCGTCTCGATGGACCTGACGGCCAACGTGCTGTCCGCGGTGGGCGCGTCGCCCGCCATGGTGCACGATCCTCAGGAGTCCGCCGAGCTGGCCGCGCTCGCCGACGCTGTCTACGTGAACATCGGGACGCCGTCGCCGCGCTGGGCCGACGGCATGCGGCTGGCCGCGGCGCAGGCACGGGCCGACGGCACACCTTGGGTGCTGGACCCGGTGGCGGTGGGTGCCACGCGCTACCGGCGTGAGCTCGTCGACGACCTGCTGCGTCTGCGCCCGACCGTCGTGCGTGCCAATGCGGGGGAGGTGCTGGCGCTGGCCGGCACGGTCGGAGCGTCGCGCGGGGTCGACAGCCTGGCCGACGCGCAGGACGCCCACGTGGCCGCCCGCACCGTCGCCCGCGAGCACGGCTGCGTCGTCGTGGTCAGTGGCCCGGTCGACCTCGTCACCGACGGCGACCGTGCGCTGCACGTCCACGGTGGTCATCGCTGGATGCCGATGATCACCGCGCTCGGCTGTTCCTCGAGCGCCCTCGTGGCGGCGGCCTGTGCCGTCGTCGACGACCCGGTGGCCGCCGCCGCCGGGGCCATGGGGCTGCTGGCCTCCGCCGGGACCTCGGCGGCCGAGGTCGCCGAGGGGCCGGCCAGCCTGCGGGTGTCGATCGTCGACCGCCTCGCCGAGCCCGGGCGGCTCGAGCTGGGCTCCCACGTCCGTCCCGGCGCATGAGGCCCCCGAGGTTCCCCGACCTGCGTCTGTACCTCGTCACCGACCCGTCGTTCGGGTCCGACCTGCGCCGCGTCGTGGTGCCGGCCGTCGAGGGCGGCGTGACGTGCGTGCAGGTGCGGGCGAAGCGCGCGACCGTCGAGGAGCTCACGGCTCAGGTCGAGTCGCTCCGCGACGCGCTGGCGGGGTCGGGCGTTCCGCTCCTGAGCAATGACCACGTGGTCCGGGCCGCTGCCGGAGTGCACGGCGGCGCCGGGGACGCACACCCCACGGTGCTCCGGGCCCAGGTCGGCCCGGACGCCTTCGTCGGGTGGTCCGTGGAGCACCTGGGCCAGCTCGACGACGAGGCTGCGGTGTCGGCGTGCAGCTACGTGGCGGTGAGCCCGGTGCACGACACCGCGACCAAGCGTGACACCGCGCCGCCACTCGGGCTGCGTGGGGTGGCTCACGTGGCGCGTCGCGTCGACGGCCGGCTCCCCGTCGTCGGCATCGGTGGCCTCGACGAGGACAACGCCCGCAGCGCCGTCGCCGCGGGCCTCGACGGCATCGCCGTGGTCCGTGCGATCGGGGGCCAGGCCGACCCGGGTCGGGCCGCGCGGCGGTTGCGGCACGTGGTCGACACCGCCCTGGCCTACCGGGACGGGGGCGTCGCATGAGCCCGCGCGAGCCCGTGGTCCTGACCGTGGCCGGGTCGGACCCGTCGGGAGGCGCCGGGATCCAGGCCGACCTGAAGACCGCGACGGCGCTCGGTGTGTACGGCGCGACCGTGATCACGGCGGTCACCGCGCAGGACACGACCGGCGTCCATGCGGTGCACCCGGTCCCGCTCGACATCGTCCGCGGGCAGCTGCGCTCGGTGCTCGACGACCTGGACGTGCGGGCGGTCAAGGTCGGCATGCTCGGCTCCCCGGCGCTCGTCGCGCTGGTGGCCGACCTGCTCGCCGACGTGCCGAACGTCGTCCTCGACCCGGTCATGGTGTCGACGTCGGGCCACCGCCTGCTGCCCCGGAACGCGCAGGCGGCGATCCGCGACCTGTTGGTCCCGCGCTCGACACTGGTCACCCCGAATCTCCCCGAGGCCGTCGTGCTCACAGGACTGGAGACGGGCGCGGCGCCGGAGCAGCTGGCACGAGGCCTGGTCGGCCTCGGTGCGGGAGCGGCACTCGTCAAGGGAGGCCACGGCTCCGGCGGGTCGAGCGACGACGTGCTGCTCGACTCCGAGGGGCCGACCTGGTTCCGTGCCGAGCGTGTCGCGACGCCGCACACCCACGGCACGGGCTGCACGCTGTCGGCGGCGGTGGCCGCCCACCTCGCCCTGGGCGCCACTCTGCGCGAGGCGGTCGGGTCGGCGAAGGACTACCTGACGGAGGCACTGGTCTCGGGTGCCACCCGTCAGGTGGGCAGCGGCAGGGGTCCGGTCGACCATCTCGTCCGCCTGAGGAAGACGGCGTCATGAGCACCGTGCCGTTCTCGGAGCGGGCGTGGTCGCACGTCGCCGACCGCTACGCCGACATCTGCCGGCACCCGTTCGTGACCGGCCTGGCCGACGGCACGCTGCCGGACCAGATCTTCGCGGGCTACCTGGTCGACGACGCGCACTACCTGGCCGGTTATGCGCGTGCGCTCGCGCGCATCGCCTCACGGCTCGACGACGTCGAGGACGTCGGCACCTGGGCGACCCTCGCCGCCGGAGCCGTGGCGGCCGAGCGGACGCTCCACCTCGGCGAGCTGTCGCGGCGTGGCCTCGACGTCGATGGACGCCCGCCCTCACCGAGCTGCGTCGCCTACCTGGCGATGCTCGCGCAGCACGCCCTCGACTCACCCGTCGAGGTGGCGGTGGCCGCCGTGCTCCCGTGCTTCCGCGTGTACGTCGAGGTCGGCCGCCAGGTGGCTGCAACGGCCGGTGGGCTCGACCGCCACCCCTACGGACCGTGGATCGCCACGTACGACTCGGCGGACTTCGAGGCGTCGGTCAGGCGCGCCGAGCGCACGGCTGACCGACTGGCCGCGGGGTCGACGTTCGAGGGGTCGATGCTCACGGCCTACGCGGCCGCCACCGACCGGGAGTGGCACTTCTGGGACGAGGCGTGGCGTGCGGGGGGTCAAGCCCTCAGGCGATGAGGTCGACCCTCGTGCCGGTCGGCTCGCAGCGTCGACCGGAGACGACGGCCGTCCACGCGCGCGACAGACGCTGGACGGCCTCGACGCCCACGTGCTCGGCGGAGGTGCAGGGCAGCCGGAGCCGACGTTCGCCGGCACTGGGAGCACCGAGCGTGAACCGTGGACCGGGCGTGAGCAGCAGCCCCTCCTGCGCGGCCGCGGCGACGAGCCGGCTCGACGCGCGTGAAGGGAGGCAGACCCAGAGGTTCGGCCCGCCGGGCGGCACCGGCACGTCCCAGTCCGGGAGGTGGGCGGCCAGCGCCTCGACCATGGCGGCCCGCTGTCGGCGCAGTCGCACCACGGCCTCGTCGAACAGGTGCTGGTCGTGGCGAAGCACCTCGGCGGCCACGAGCTGGTCGAACGCGGCGGTGCCGAGGTCGTGTCGCATGCGCGACTGGAGCAGGGCCGTCACGTGACGGCGGGGTGCGCGGATCCAGCCGATCCGCAGTCCACCCCAGAGGACCTTCGACAGGGAGTCGACGACGATCGCGTCCGGGTCGTGCGCGGCGTAGGACGCGGGCAGCCCCTCCCCGGCGAGGTCGAGCCGACGCATGGACTCGTCCACGATCGTGAGCACCTGGTGCCGGCGCAGCGTGTGGGCGAGCCGGAGTCGTGTCTCCACGGGCATGACGGCACCGGTGGGGTTGTGGAAGTCGGGGATCAGGTACGCGGCCTCCACGTGGGGCGCGGCCGCTGCGGCCGCGTCGGCGTCCCACGGGTCCTCGCCGATGGGCAGGGGAGTGGTGCGGTAGCCGAAGCCGGTCAACGACTCGACACCGTGCGGGTAGCTGGTGCCCTCCACGAGCAGGCCGGCACCGGGTCGGCCGAACGTGCGACCGACCAGCGAGATCGCACCCTGTGCCCCGTTGGTGACGATGATCTGGTCCGGGTCCGTCGGCAGGCCTGCGGCGACGTACCCCTCGGCGATCACCTCGCGCAGTGCGGGCAGTCCGTCGGGCAGGTAGCCCGACGTCGTGAGGAGCGACGGGAGCTGCTCGGCGGCGGCGCCGAAGGCGCGGGTGAGGCCGGACGGGCCGGTGGGGGCGGAGAAGGTCAGGGCGATGGTGTCGGGGTCGTCGGGGTCGACGATGAGGCTGCTGGCGGTGGTGGAGCTCGTCGGTACCCGGAGCACGCTGCCGCTTCCCTGGCGGGAGTGGAGCACGCCACGGCGGCGCAGCTCGTCGTACGCGCGGGTCGTGGTGGTGCGACTCAGCCCCATGGCCTGGGCCAGCGAGCGTTCGCTGGGCAGCCGAGTGCCGTCGAGCAGGCGGCCGTCGACGACCAGCAGGCGGATCGTGTCCGCGAGGTTCCGGTAGGCAGGTCCGTCGGGCAACGTCCCGATCATCGCGGCGAGCCGGAAGGCGGAGGTGCTGGGGTCCACGCCACCAGCATGCAGGATGATTGGACCTGACCGAAAGGGCCACTTGGCCCTGAGTGGCTGCGTCCAGGATCCGCCAAGTGGCTCTGGTCGATCAGGCCACCTGCGGTCCAGGCTCGGCTCATGATCACCTTCTGGCTCCTCCTCGTCCTGGTGCCGCTGGCTCTCCTGGGGCTGGCGGCCGGCATGCGTGTCCTGGCCAGCGACGGGCTCGGACTGCGACCGCGTCCGCTCGTCCGCGACGACCAGGAGAGGATGCGCTCATGGCCACGCTGAACCTCGCTCGCGCCCTTCGAGGGCGGCGGATGACGCGTCGGATGGTGCAGCTTGTGATCGGCCTGTGGCTCTACGGGGCCACCATGGCCCTGCTGGTGGAGTCCGGTCTCGGCCTCGACCCCTGGGACGTGTTCCACGAAGGGCTGACGCACCACCTGCCCCTCACGTTCGGCCAGGTGGTGATCCTGGTGGGTGCGGTCCTGCTGCTCCTGTGGGTCCCGCTGCGTCAGCGCCCCGGCATCGGCACGGTGCTCAACGTGGTGCTGATCGGCATCGCCGTCGACGTCACGCTCGCCCTGCTCCCGACGCCCGACGCGCTCGGCGTCCAGGTCGGCTTCCTGCTCGTCGGCGTGGTGGGCAACGGGATCGCCGGGGCCCTCTACATCGGAGCGGACCTCGGGACCGGGCCGCGCGACGGACTCTGGACCGGGATCGTGCGGCGCACCGGTCGCAGCGTGCGGCTCGTGCGGACCAGCCTCGAGGTCACGGTGCTCGTGGTCGGCTTCGTCCTCGGGGGCACCGTGGGTGTCGGCACCGTGCTCTACGCGCTCGCGATCGGTCCCGTGGTGCAGCTGTTCCTGCCGCTCACGCAGGTGCGCCGGCCCGAGCGGCCCGGCGCCTCGGCGCCTGGTCCGGAACCGGTCAACGGCGTGTCGCGATGACGAGGGACGCGCCCTCGTCGATGAGCAGCTCGACCGCGGCGAACCGGTCGTCGGTCAGCCACTGCTCGCGCACCACGTCGACCTGACCGTCGACGATCGGTGGCCAGTGGACCGACGGCACGAAGTCGTCGAGCACCACGATGCCGCCGGGCTGCATCAGGTCGGCCAGCACGTCGATCTGCTCCATGACCTCGCGCACGTCGACGAACAGCAACGAGAACGGGGCGTACTGCTCGAGCGTCGACCAGTCGCCCGCGACGATCTCGACGTTGTCGACGTCGGCGAAGATCTTCTGGACGTCGCCCGCGAGGGAGGGATCGAGCTCGGCGCTCACGATCCTGGCGGCCTTGGGTGCGCCGCTGGACAGCCAGGCCGAGCCGACGCCGGTGCCGGTGCCCAGCTCGGCGAGCGTGCCCTCGCGAGACGCGGCGAGCGCCGCCAGGAGCCGGCCCGTCTCGTGGCGGGTCGACGTGATGAACCCCCGCTGACGGGCGAGGTCGAGCGACCGCGCCACGAGGTCGGGGATCTGCGAAGGAGCGCTCACCTCGCCAGTCTGGCACCCGCGCGCGCGGCGCCCACCTCCGCCGTCTCATCGGGCGAGACACGCGGGGCAACCTGCCCTGCGGTCGACGTGGCTGCCCGTACCCTGGTCCCATCATGCGGAAGCAGCTCGTAGTCATCGCTTGCCGCGGCAGGGCCTCGTAGGGCCCACCCTGCCGCGGAGTTTGGCGTTTGGCCCGACTGTTCCGCCGCAGGCTTGAATCGCCTCGCACGGGGATCACGACCTGATTCCCTCTCCTGATCCATCCGATCACCCTCGGATGTCGTCGCCCGTGGAGCAGTCGGACCGGTGCCGGACCCGCCCATCGTCCCGATGGAACCCGTCCGTCCGATTCAGCACGACCTCAGGAGAGACCATGAACAGCTACCCGATCGAGTGGGGACCCGCCCACCTGCGCGACGACGCCGTGACCCCCGCCGCCGAGCCGTCCGAGCGTCCCGACGACAACTGATGACGGCCCCGCGACGTCCATTCTCTGGGACCGCGGTTTCAGATCATGAGACGCGGCTTCTAGGATGAGGCCATGACGCGCTCCTACTCGCTCGCCGTCGTCCCCGGCGACGGCATCGGTCCCGAAGTCACCACGCAGGCCCTCACGGTGCTGGGCGCCGTGGCGGCCCAGCACGACCTGTCGTTCGACACGGTCGAGTACGACCTGGGTGCGCGCCGCTACCACGCCACCGGAGAGACCCTCCCGGACACGGTGCTGGAGGAGATCCGCGGCCACGACGCGATCCTGCTCGGCGCCGTGGGCGATCCGAGCGTCCCGTCGGGCGTGCTCGAGCGAGGACTGCTGCTGCGGCTGCGCTTCGAGCTCGACCACTACGTCAACCTGCGGCCCAGCACGCTGTACCCCGGCGTCCCCACGCCGCTCGGACCCCAGGTCACCGACCGCGGGCCGATCGACTTCGTGGTCGTGCGCGAGGGGACCGAGGGGCCGTACGTCGGCAACGGCGGGGCCATCCGCGTGGGCACGCCGCACGAGCTGGCGACCGAGGTGAGCGTGAACACCGCCTTCGGCGTGGAGCGTGTGGTGCGCGACGCGTTCGCCCGAGCACAGGCGCGTCCGCGCAAGAAGCTCACGCTCGTGCACAAGAACAACGTGCTCGTGCACGCCGGTCACCTCTGGAGCCGCACCGTCGACGCCGTCGGCCAGGAGTTCCCGGAGGTGAGCGTCGACTACCTGCACGTCGACGCCGCCACGATCTTCCTCGTGACCGACCCGGGGCGCTTCGACGTGATCGTCACCGACAACCTGTTCGGCGACATCCTCACCGACCTCGCGGCCGCGGTCACCGGTGGCATCGGCCTGGCGGCGAGCGGCAACGTGAACCCCGACCGCACGGCTCCGAGCATGTTCGAGCCGGTGCACGGGTCCGCGCCCGACATCGCGGGTCAGTCCAAGGCCGACCCGACGGCGGCCATCCTGTCGGGCGCGCTGCTGCTCGAGCACCTCGGCCACCCCGAGGCCGCCCACCAGATCAGCCAGGCCGTCGAGGCCGACATCGCTGCTCGTGGGGCGGGCGCCCACGACGCCGCCCCGCGCAGCACCGAGGAGGTGGGGGAGGCCATCGCCGCGCGCGCCAGCGCGGCAGCGGCCGAGGGCGTAGCGGTGGGCTGACCCCCACCGCGAGCCCCGTCGGGGACCCCACGGGGCCCCCGAGGGGCCGTGCCCCCTCGACCCCGGAAGGACTACCGTGTCCAGCATGACCACCGCACCGTTCGCCAGCACCCTCGAGCTCAACCAGGCTGCCCGGACGGACGCCGAACGGGAGGCGATCCTCGCCTCGCCGGGCTTCGGCAACCACTTCACCGACCACATGTTCCTCACCGAGTGGACGCCCGAGGCCGGCTGGCACGACGCGCGCGTCGTGCCCTACGGTCCGCTGCAGCTCGACCCCGCGACCGCGGTCCTTCACTACGCGCAGGAGATCTTCGAGGGGCTCAAGGCCTACGCGTGGGCCGACGGCTCGATCCGGGTGTTCCGCCCCGAGCAGAACGCGGCGCGGCTCCAGCGCTCGGCGCACCGGCTCGCGCTGCCCCAGCTGCCCGAGGACTGGTTCCTCGGCTCCATCAGCGCGCTGGTCGAGGCCGACCGCGGCTGGGTGCCCCAGGGTGGCGAGACGAGCCTGTACCTGCGTCCGTTCATGTTCGCCTCCGAGGTCTTCCTCGGGGTCCGTCCGAGCCAGCACGTCACGTACTGCGTCATCGCCTCACCGGCCGGTGCGTACTTCCCCGGCGGGGTCGAGCCGGTCTCCATCTGGCTGTCCTCGGAGTACTCGCGCGCCGGTGCGGGCGGCACGGGCGCGGCCAAGTGCGGCGGCAACTACGCCGCGAGCCTGCTCCCGCAGCAGGAGGCCACCGCGCACGGTTGCCAGCAGGTCGCCTTCCTGGACTCGGTCGAGCACCGCTGGGTCGAGGAGCTCGGAGGGATGAACCTGTACTTCGTCCAGTCCGACGGGTCGATCGTCACCCCCGAGCTCTCGGGCTCGATCCTCGAGGGCATCACCCGCGACTCGATCCTCCAGATCGCCCGCGACCTCGGCCACGAGGTCGTCGAGCGCCGGGTGAGCATCGAGGAGTGGCGCGAGGGCACCGCCGACGGCACCATCACCGAGGTCTTCGCGTGCGGCACCGCGGCCGTCGTCACGCCCGTGGGCGTGCTCAAGTGGGACGGCGGCGAGGCGGTCGCCGGCGATGGCGGGGCCGGCAAGGTCACCCTCGACATCCGCTCCGCCCTCGTCGACGTGCAGTACGGCCGCGCCGAGGACCGGCACGGCTGGATGCGGCGCACGGCTCGCTAGCGCTCCCCGTCCCGGCGACTGCGTCGCCGCCGCGCTCCGCGCGGGCGCCTGTCCTCCCTGCGCTCGGACCTGTGGGCGGGTCGACCGTCCGTGGGATGCTCGTGTGATGAGATGGGTGTGACCACGGTCACCTGCGGCGATCCCGCGACGTGACCCACGAGAACCAGCGGCGGACCCCACCCTCGGCCCGTCCCTGCGACGGAAGGACGACATGACGCTCTCGACCAGCCGGGCTGCGGAGCAGCCGGCGGCACCGGACGGCACCACGCGACGCGAGCACGACCTCATCGGCGACCGCGACGTCCCCGTCGACGCCTACTGGGGCGTCCACACGCTGCGTGCCACCGAGAACTTCCCGATCACCGGCATCCCGATCGGCCAGAGCCCGTTCCTGATCGAGGCGCTCGCGGCGGTCAAGCAGGCCGCCGCGACCACCAACCACCAGCTCGGGCTGCTCGACGACGAGCGCTTCCGTGCCATCGAGCAGGCGTGCGAGGAGATCAGGGCAGGGGAGCTGCACGACCAGTTCGTCGTCGACGTCATGCAAGGTGGCGCGGGCACGTCCACGAACATGAACGCCAACGAGGTCATCGCCAACCGCGCGCTCGAGATCCTGGGCCACACCAAGGGTGACTACGCCCGGATCCACCCCAACGAGCACGTCAACCTGAGCCAGTCCACCAACGACGTGTACCCGACGGCCGTCAAGATCGCGATCATCCTGGCGACCCACTCCCTGCTCGACGCGATGCTGGTGCTGCAGGCGTCGTTCGCCGCGAAGGCCGAGGAGTTCCGCGGGGTGCTGAAGATGGGTCGCACCCAGCTGCAGGACGCGGTCCCGATGACGCTCGGCCAGGAGTTCTCCACCTACGCGGTGATGCTCGGCGAGGACCACAGCCGCCTCACCGAGGCGGTGGCGATGCTGCACGAGATCAACCTCGGTGCCACGGCGATCGGCACCCAGCTCAATGCGCCGGTCGGCTACGTGCCCATCGCCTGCGAGCACCTGGCGCGCATGACCGGGCTGCCGCTCGTGAGCGCCGTCGACCTCATCGAGGCCACGCAGGACTGCGGCGCGTTCGTCCAGCTGTCGGGCGTGCTCAAGCGGGTCGCGGTGAAGATCAGCAAGATCTGCAACGACCTGCGCCTGCTCTCGTCGGGTCCGCGAGCGGGTCTCAACGAGATCAACCTGCCGGCGGTGCAGGCCGGCTCGAGCATCATGCCCGGCAAGGTGAATCCGGTGATCCCCGAGGTGGTCAACCAGGTGGCGTTCCAGGTCATCGGCATGGACGTCACGGTCACGATGGCGGCCGAGGGTGGTCAGCTGCAGCTCAACGCCTTCGAGCCGGTCATCTGCTACTCCCTGTCGTCGGGCATCTACCGCATGCGCGAGGCCATGCTGGTGCTCGCGCGTCGCTGCGTCGACGGGATCACCGCCAACGAGGAGCTGCTGCGCCAGGAGGTCGAGAACTCGATCGGCCTCGTCACCGCCCTCAACCCGTTCATCGGGTACGCCGCGGCCACCGAGGTCGCGATGGAGGCGCTGGCGACTGGCCGCGGCGTGGCCGAGCTGGTGCTGGAGAAGAAGCTGCTCCCGCCGGAGCAGCTGCACGCGATCCTGCAGCCCGAGGTGCTTGCCAACCTGACGCCTCGCGCCTGACCGACGTCCTGCGGGTGTGCTGCCTGCGGTCGTCGTGGACCTGCCGTCGCGCTGCCTCGGCTCACGCCGGGGTCGGCCTCCGAAAGGGCCTCGACCGGGCGGCTGGGTGGGTGCTGGTCCGGCGTTGCGGGGTCCGGTCTGGTGCTGGGGGTGACGCACGATTCTTCTTTTGCGCGTGATCGGCGCAAGATTCTTCGTTCGTGCGTGCCATCGGTGGATCCTCCACCGCAGACGCCCCGCAGAAGTTGAGGATCCACCGATGACGAGGGCGCAGGGTCAGGGATTCTTCCTTCTCGTGGACCGGTCCACGAGAAGGAAGAATCCCTGCCACCCCGCGCAGCAGGCGGCCACGATGCTGCGTTCACGTGCACAGGCCCGAACGATGCTGCGTTCACGACCGGATCCCGACACGAACGCAGAAGCGTTCGACCTCCCGCGCACGAAAGCAGAATCCTGCGTCCCCCACGCGCGAACGCAGAATCCTGCGTCCCCCACGCGCAAACGAAGAATCGTGCGTCCACCCCAGCACGCGCCACAGTCCGAGAACCCGGACCGCCTCCCGCGCCAGCCGCCCGGTCGAGGCCCTCTCGGAGGCCGACCCCGGCGTGAGCCGAAGAAGCGCAGCAGCGAACCGAAGTCCCCGCAAGCAGCGCAGCAGCGAGCCGAAGCCCCCGCAGGCAGCGCAGCGGGTCCACGATCCCGCAGGCACCGCAGCGGGCGATCGACCTACACGAACAACGTGGTCGCGGGGTCCTCGAGCAGCTCGACGCCCAGGACGTGGTCGTCGGGGACGTAGTCGATGGAGATCCGGATGCCCCGGTCGCGTGGGGTCACGTCCGCCTGCGGGTCGCCCAGGCCGAACGCGATGTCGCTCAGCGTGATCGTGGCCTCTCCGACGGGGTCCTGCGCCGGCCACTCCGCGATCAGCCGGTGCACGAGCCCGGCGAGCACCGCGCTCGACATCGCCCGGTCGATGCGGTGCTCCGCGCCGCGTCCGTCGGGCACGGTGCCGCGCACGCGGACCTCCGGTAGGCCGAACTGGGCCAGTCCGTCGGTCACGAGGTCACCGTCGAGCAGAGCCGCGTGGTCCAGCACGTACCACTGGGCTGCGTGCGCGAGGGAGACCTGCTCGCTCGTCAGCTCCACCACGCGCGGCGTCAGCAGCTCCACCACCACACCGTCGTGCCGGGCGGCCATCTCGAGGGCCTGGATGCGGGCGTCGCGCGCGGCGGCGGCGGCGGTCTCGACCGGTGCCTGGCTCTGCAGCACGACCTGGTGGGGGCACCGCTCGAGGCGGGCGAGGCCGACCTGCGAGGTCCCGTGCGCGCGCAGGAGCGCCGCGTTCGGGAGGGGCAGGTGGTCCTCGTGCTCGAGGGGCTCCGGCGTCATCACCGCATACATCCACTCGCACGTGGTGGGCACCGGCACGGGTCGAGAGGTCATAGCCGTCCATCCTAGGTCGGGCGCCGACTAGACTGGCGCGTGTGATCAGCGACGAGTTCCACGTCTACGACACCACGATGCGCGACGGTGCCCAGCAGGAGGGTCTCAACCTCTCCGTGCAGGACAAGATGCACGTGGCGCGCCACCTCGACGACCTCGGGGTGGGGTTCATCGAGGGCGGTTGGCCGGGCTCGAACCCGAAGGACACGGAGTTCTTCGCGCTGGCCGCGAAGGAGCTCGAGCTGCAGAACGCCACGCTCACCGCGTTCGGCGCCACGCGCCGCGCCGGCGTTGCCGCCGCCGACGACCCGCTCGTCGCCGCTCTCCGGGACTCGGGAGCCTCCGTGGTCACGCTCGTGGCCAAGAGCCACGACCGGCACGTCGAGCTGGCCCTGCGCACCACCCTCGAGGAGAACCTCGCCATGGTGCGCGACACCGTGGCCCACCTGCGCGCCGAGGGGCAGCGGGTCTTCGTCGACTGCGAGCACTTCTTCGACGGGTACGCGGCGAACCGCGACTACGCGCTGCAGGTCGTCGCCGAGGCGGCGGCCGCCGGGGCCGACGTGGTGGTGCTCTGCGACACGAACGGCGGCATGCTTCCCCACCAGGTGGAGGAGGTCGTGGCCGACGCGCTCGGGGTCGGGGCGCGTCTGGGCATCCATGCGCACAACGACACGGGCTGTGCCGTCGCGAACTCGATGGCGGCCGTGCGAGCCGGTGCCACGCACCTTCAGGGCTGCATCAACGGCTACGGCGA
Organism: Aeromicrobium sp. 50.2.37; assembly: GCF_024655735.1. Taxonomy (NCBI): domain Bacteria; kingdom Bacillati; phylum Actinomycetota; class Actinomycetes; order Propionibacteriales; family Nocardioidaceae; genus Aeromicrobium; species Aeromicrobium sp. 50.2.37. Next base: position 89,002 of record NZ_JANLGG010000004.1, on the reverse strand, counting down.
GCGCACCGGCAACGCCGACCTCGTCACGTCCGTGGCCAACCTCGAGCTGAAGCTCGGCATGAGCGTGCTGCCCGACGGCGCGCTCGCCGACGCCACGCGCATCGCCCATGCCGTCGCGGAGATCACCAACTACCCGCCGTCGGCGCGTCAGCCCTACACCGGGGTCTCGTCGTTCGCGCACAAGGCGGGCCTGCACGCCAGCGCCATCCGGGTCGACCCCGACCTGTACCAACACATCGACCCGGCGCTGGTCGGCAACGACATGCGCCTCCTGGTCTCGGAGATGGCCGGCCGAGCCACCATCGAGCTCAAGGGTCGCGAGCTCGGCTACGACGTGGCTGCCGACGCCGGCCGGCTCGCGCGGGTCACCGACCGGGTCAAGGCGATGGAGCAGCAGGGCTACACGTTCGAGGCCGCCGACGCGTCCTTCGAGCTGCTCCTCGCCGAGGAGATGGAGGGCGGCCGCCCCTCCTACTTCGACGTCGAGTCCTGGCGCGTGCTGGCCGAGTCGGCCCGGGGCACGGAGGCGACCGTCAAGCTCCGCGCGGCCGGACAGCGGCTGGCCGTCATCGGTGAGGGCAACGGCCCGGTGAACGCCCTCGACCACGCCCTGCGCCAGGCCATCGAGCGGCTCTACCCCGACGTCGCGCGGTTCCACCTCATCGACTTCCGGGTGCGCATCCTCGACCAGGGCCACGGGACCGACGCCGTCACACGGGTGCTCATCGAGACGTCCGACGGTCAGGACTCCTGGGTCACGGTGGGCGTGGGAGCCAACATGATCGAGGCCTCGTGGGAGGCCATGGTCGACGCTCTCACGTACGGGCTGCGCCGCCACGGTGTCCCGGTCGGCAGTGCCTGAGGAGCGAGCGGCGTGACCCGGGGCCGCCTCCTCGCGCTGGTCCTCGCGCCGACGCTCGTCCTCGGGCTGGTGATCGGTGGGTTCGTCGTGGTCGACGCCCGGGCACGTCAGGCGGACGTGGAGCGGGCCGACGACGTCGCCCAGAAGTACGCCGGCGAGGCGGCCGGCTTCCGTGCCGCGCTCGTGAAGGACCTGGAGGCCGTCGACGCGGCCGATCCGACCGACGTCGCCGAGGTGATCGAGGCGCGCGGTGACGACCTGCCGGAGCTGGCGTCGGCACCCGAGCGCGGCGAGTCGGGGTCGAGCGCCTACGCCGCAGCGCGCCAGGACGTGGTGACCCTGCGCGAGTCGTGGCAACGGCTGGGCGACGTGGTCGACGTCTCCGTCGACGCCCGGGCCTTCGTGCTGGCCGCGAACCGTGCCCTCGACCTGAACCCGGCCGAGCTCGCGCCGCCGACCGTGGTCACGAGTGGCGATCCGCTGCGGACGCAGCTGCTGCCGCCGATGCGCTCGGCCCTCGCCACGTTCGAGTCCACGGACGCGCCGGAGGCCGCCACGCCCGCTCGCGACGCCGTGCGCGCCGCCTTGCAGCACGTGGTCACCGAGGCCGAACGGCTCGCCGCCCGCCTCGACGCCGGGCAGGGTGGGAGCTTCCAGTACGCCGAGCAGTACACCGCGGCGCGCGCGGCCGTTCGTCAGTACGCCGACGGTGTGCGCGCCGACCTGCGTGAGGCGCTCGACGCGGTCGTGGCCGACTCCACGGTCGTGGGCTGAGCGTCACGTACCCGGCGCGCGGCGCATCGGGACGTGGTCGATCCCGGCCTCGAGGAAGTTCTCGCCGCACCGTTCGAAGCCGAAGCCGGCGTACCAGTCGTGCAGGTACGCCTGGGCGCCGAGCCGGATCTCGGCGTCGCCCCACCGGTCGAGCACCTCGCGCAGGAGCCGGCTCGACAGGCCTTGCCCGCGGCTGTCGGAGCGCGTGGCCACGCGGCCGACCTTGCGCACGCCAGCGTCGGTGACGTAGGTCCGCAGGTAGCTGGTGGGTCCGGCCTCGTCGGCGTACCAGAGGTGGGTGCACGTCGGGAGCAGGTCGATGCCGTCGACGTCGGGCTCGTCGCACTGCTGCTCCACCGCGAAGACGGCGTCACGGATCTTCCAGATCGCGTAGACCTCCGCGGCGGTCAGGGCGTCACCGGCGCGGATGATGGGGAGGTCGGCCACCCGATGAGCCTAGTACCGGCGAGGACCGTCGATCCGCGACGGCGGGGGATTCGACGGCGGGGGTGGCGGCTCCTGGCCCGGAGCGTCGAGCGCGGGGTGGGCGAGGAGTCGGTCGACGTGGTCGAGCAGGGTCCGGCGCAGTGGCTCGGCCCGGTCGGCGACCGCCCGTTGACGCCGCACGTACTCCGCCTTGCCCTCGGGAGTCTCGATCGCGATCGGCTCCAGCCCGAAGGCGCTCACGTCGTAGGGAGAGGCCTGCATGTCGACCGCGCGGATCTCGAGGGCCAGCTCGAAGGCGTCGAGCACCACCGTCGACTCCACGAACGGCAGCAGCCGGAAGGCGATGCGGTACAGGTCCATGTTGGCGTGGAGGCAGCCCGGCTGCTCCTGGTCGAGCTGGTGCTCGCGACCGAGGTGCTGGGCGTTCAGCGGAGCAGCCTGCGGCGTGAAGAAGCGAAACGCGTCGACGTGGGTGCACGCGAGGGGGTGGGACTCCACGACCGCGTCGGTGCCGGAGCGGCCGAGGCGCAGCGGGAGGTCGTGGCGCGGCTGCTCGGCGCGGTAGACCATGGCCCACTCGTGGAGCCCGAAGCAGCCCCACCGAGCCGGTCGGTCGAGGGTGGCCGCCAGCAGGGAGCGGGTCCAGCGCAGCCCGACCGCGCGCGACGTCAGGCGCTGCGCGTCCACGGTCGTCACCCCCTCGTGGGTGACGTAGGCGCCGAGGCCGGCGTGCGACGGGGCGTGGAGGAGTCCGGTGCCGAGTCCGGGGTGCCAGCGCTCGAGCTGGCCGGGGGAGAGGTTGTAGTACTCGAACAGGAAGTCCACCACGGGGTGCGGCTCACGCCGTTCGCGTCGCAGCAGGTGCGGCGCGGTCCAACGACGAGCTCGCTCGCGGTGGGCCAGTGCGAGGGGCTGCCATCGCTCCGGAGGCAGCGTCGTGGCAGGGAGCGTCGTGCTGGGGAACGTGGTCACCGTGAGCAGTCGACGCAGGTGCCGAAGATCTCCAGCGTGTGCTCGACGTCGGTGAAGCCGTTCTCCGACGCCACCTTGGTGGCCCACGACTCGACCGCGGGGCCGGCCACCTCGACGGCGCGACCGCACGAGCGGCAGACCAGGTGGTGATGGTGGTCACCGGCCTCGCAGCGGCGGTAGAGCACCTCGCCGTCGTTGCCACGCAGGGCGTCGACCTGCTCGGCGTCGACCAGGGCCTGGAGGTTGCGGTACACCGTGGACAGGCCGACCTTCTCGCCACGCTGGCCCAGCTCGCCGTGGATCTGCTGGGCGCTGGCGAATCCCTCCAGCTCGTCGAGCACCGCGCTGACGGCGCGGCGCTGCCTGGTGTTGCGTACGTCGACCATGGTCCTCCTCAGGGCGAGCGTACCGACCGGCGCCGGAGCCCGACGGACACTCCCCGCAGGACCGCGGCGAGGGCGAACGCCACGAGGGCGAGAAGCACGATCGTCGGGCCGGGCGCGGTGTCGGCCTCGAAGCTGACGACCACGCCGGAGACCGCGGTGACCAGTCCGATGGCCATCGCAGCCAGGTGCGTGGAGCGGAAGCTCCGGCTGACCTGCTGCGCTGCGGCCACCGGCACCACCATTAGGGCCGAGACCAGGAGCAGCCCGACGGTGCGCATGGCGACCGTGATGGTCGCCGCGGCGAGCACCGCGATGAGCACGCCGTACAGCCGCACGGGAACACCGCACACGCGGGCGTGCTCCTCGTCCTGGCAGACCGCGAACAGCTGGGGCGCGAGGAGAAGGCACAGGGCCACCACGACGACGCCCAGCACCGAGACGATGGTGACGTCGGACGGCGTGACCGTCGTGATGGAGCCGAAGAGGTACCGGTTCAGCGTGGCGGCACCCTCGCCGGCGAGGCCGATCAGCAGCACGCCTCCGGCGATGCCGCCGTAGAAGAGCATCGCCAGGGCGACGTCGCCGCTCGTGCGGGTGAACGTGCGCAGCACCTCGATGAGCACGGCCCCCAGCACCGCCACGACGAGGGCGGTCAGGAGTGGCGCGGTGCCGGTGAGCAGGCCGATCGCCACGCCCGTGAGCGCCACGTGGCCGAGGCCGTCGCCGAGCAGCGCGAGGCGTCGCTGCACCATGTAGGTGCCGATGGCGGGAGCGGCCAGGCCGGTGAAGACGGCGGCGACGATCGCCAGCCGCATGAACTCGTAGTCGAGGATCTGGAGCATCACCACACCCCTTCCTCGGGGAGCGGCCGGAGGCGACCGGGCTGGGCGGAGTGCGGGTGGGCGTCGCCGTGGTGCTCCTGGTGGGCCCCCGCTACGTGGTCGTCGACGGGTCCGTCGTGGACGACTCGGCCGTGGTCGAGGACGACGGCTCGGTCGATCAGGGGGAGCATCGGGCCCAGCTCGTGGGCCACCAGCAGCACGGTGGTGCCGTCGGCGGCGAGGTCGGCCAGCAGCCCCGCGAGGTCCTGCGTGTGGTGGGCGTCGACGCCTGCGGTGGGCTCGTCCATGACCAGGAGGTCGGGCTCACCGGCGAGCGCCCGGGCGATCGAGACCCGCTGCTGCTGCCCGCCGGAGAGCTCCACGAGCGGGGACCCGGCACGGTGGGCGAGTCCGACGCTCTCGAGCGCCGTCGTCACGGCCTCCCGGTCGGTACGACGGGGGAGTCCGAACCGGGGACGGCGCGACAGCCGACCGCTCGCGACGACCTCGCGGACGGTGGCGGGGACACCCGCCACGGCCGCCGACCGCTGGGGCACGTAGCCGATGCGCTGCCAGCCGTGGAACCCGTCGAGGGGCTCGCCGAACAGCTCGATGGTGCCGGTCGCCGGCACGAGCCCGACGGCGGCGCGGACGAGGGTCGACTTGCCCGAGCCGTTGGAGCCCAGCAGCGTGACGAACTCACCCTGCGCGACCTCCAGGTCGACGTGGCGCAGCACCGGGTCCCCGCCGAGCGTGACGTCGACGCCACGCATCAGGAGCGGAGGGTGTGTCATGAGCAGTCGTTGGCCTTCTGCAGGGTGGCGAGGTTGGTGCGCATGATCGAGAGGTAGTCCTCGTCGGACGTCGCCTTGGTGAGTCCCTCGATCGGGTCGAGCGTAGCCGTCTCGACCCCGGCTTCGCGGGCCACGGTGTTCGCCACGGCAGGGCTCACGAGCGTCTCGGTGAAGACGGTGGTGATGCCGTCGGTCCTGACCAGGTCCGAGATCGTGGCGAGCTGGGCGGCGGACGGCTCCGTGCCGGGGTCGATGCCGGCGATCGGGATCTGCGTCAGGTCGTAGGCCTGGGCGAGGTAGGCGAAGGCGGCGTGGCTCGTCACGATGTCACGGACCTTGCAGTCGGCGAGCCCGGTCGTCAGGTCCTCGTCGAGGGTCGTCAGGTCCTCGACGAGCGCGGCGGCGTTGGCGCGGTACTCGTCGGCGTGGTCGGGGTCGATCTCGACCAGCGCGTCGCGCACGTGCTCGGTGACCGGGACGAGGTTGGTCGGGTCGAGCCACAGGTGCGGGTCGACCCCGCCGTGGTCGTGCCCGTGGTCGTGCCCCTCGTGCTCGTCGCCCTCCTCGTGCGCGTGCTCGTCACCGTCCTCGTGGGAGTGGTCCTCTCCCTCCTCCTCGGACTCCTCGATGAGCGTCACGCCCTCGGCGGAGTCGACGGTGGTGCCCGCGGCGCGGTCGGCCTGCTCGACGGCCTCGTCGACCGCCGTCTGGAACTGGCTCTGGTAGACGACCAGGTCGGCGTCCTGCACCGCGGCGACCTGCCGCGGGCTCAGCTCCAGGTCGTGCGGCTCCCCACCGGGGGCGGTCAGGTTGGTGACCTCGGCGCGGTCACCGGCGACGCGCTCGGTGACGAACTGGACGGGGTAGAACGACGTGACGACCGAGACGTCGTCGGTGCTCCCTCCGGAGCTGCCGCACCCGGCCAGCACGAGAGCACAGGACGACAGCAGGACGGCGGGGCGCACGAGGGAGAACGTCATGGGAACGATTCTCAAGAGTCGCGGGAACGATTGTCAAATCGTCACCGTGTCGACCCCGTCACAACCGGCGTGGGTACGCTGAGGCCCACTCGGGCGCGCGCGACCACGGACGCACGCACGGCCCGCCGACACCCAGCCGGAACGGAGCGCCTCACCATGGCCACGAGCCTCATCGACACCGTCATCTCCCTCTGCAAGCGCCGGGGATTCGTCTACCAGTGCGGCGAGATCTACGGCGGCACGAAGTCGGCCTGGGACTACGGGCCGCTCGGCACCGAGCTCAAGGAGAACATCAAGCGTCAGTGGTGGCGCTCGATGGTGCAGGGCCGTGACGACGTCGTCGGCCTCGACTCCTCGGTCATCCTTCCCACGTCCGTCTGGGAGGCTTCGGGCCACCTCGCCGCGTTCGTCGACCCGCTCGTCGAGTGCCTCTCGTGCCACCGCCGGTACCGCCAGGACCACCTGCAGGAGGCCTACGCGGAGAAGAAGGGTCTGGCCGACCCCGACGCCGTGTCCATGAGCGACCTCGTGTGCGCCAACTGCGGCACCAAGGGCCAGTGGACCGAGCCGCGCATGTTCAACGGCCTGCTCAAGACCTACCTCGGTCCGGTGGAGTCCGAGGAGGGCCTGCACTACCTGCGTCCGGAGACCGCGCAGGGCATCTTCGTGAACTTCGCGCAGGTCATGACCACCTCGCGCAAGAAGCCGCCGTTCGGCATCGGGCAGATCGGCAAGAGCTTCCGCAACGAGATCACACCGGGCAACTTCATCTTCCGCACCCGCGAGTTCGAGCAGATGGAGATGGAGTTCTTCGTCGAGCCCGGGACGGACGAGGAGTGGCACGAGCGCTGGCTCGAGACGCGCATGGGCTGGTACACCGGCCTCGGCGTGGATCCCGAGAACCTGCGCTTCTACGAGCACCCCGCCGAGAAGCTCTCGCACTACTCCAAGCGCACCGTCGACATCGAGTACCGCTTCCGCTTCCAGGGCTCGGAGTGGGGCGAGCTGGAGGGTGTGGCCAACCGCACCGACTTCGACCTGCGGACGCACAGCGAGCACTCCGGCAAGGACCTGTCGTACTTCGACCAGGCCACGGGCGAGCGCTACACGCCGTACGTGATCGAGCCCGCGGCCGGCGTCAACCGCTCGATGATGGCCTTCCTCGTCGACGCCTACGCCGAGGACGAGGCCCCCAACACGAAGGGTGGCGTGGACAAGCGCACGGTGCTGCGCCTCGACCCGCGGCTCGCCCCGGCCAAGGCCGCGGTGCTCCCGCTGTCGCGCAACGAGCAGCTGTCGCCCACCGCCCGCGGGCTGGCCGAGGAGCTGCGCGGCTTCTGGAACGTGGAGTTCGACGACGCCGCCGCGATCGGCAAGCGGTACCGCCGCCAGGACGAGATCGGCACGCCGTTCTGCATCACGGTCGACTTCGACACCCTCGACGACCAGGCCGTCACGATCCGTGACCGTGACACGATGCAGCAGGAGCGGGTGGGTCTCACCCAGGTGCGCGAGTGGCTCGCGGCGCGCCTGCCCGGGTGCTGATCCCCGCCAGGGCCACAATCGTCCCGTGAGCACGCGCACCGGTCCCGTCGCCGCCTCCGTCCTGGTCCTGGCGCTGGCCGCCGCCTGCTCGTCCGCGGACGAGACACCGCCGGTGCCCACGCCGAAGGGCTTCGACGTCCCGGCCGGCGTCACGCTCACCCAGCCGGGCACGTCCCTCGCCCTCGGCAAGCCCGCGACGGTCGTCCTGGATCTCGGCGACGGTGCGGCGAGCGCGGTCACCGTGATCGTCGACGAGGTGCGCAAGGGCACGCTCAAGGACTTCCGGTTCTTCAGCCTCGACGAGCAGAGCTCGACCGCGACGCCCTACTACGTGGACCTCACCGTCCGCAACGAGGGGCCGGCCGGTCTGGGTGGGTCGTCCCTGCCCGTGCTGGCGCACTCCAGTGCCGAGACGGTGTACCCGGCGAGCGAGCTGGTCGGCGACTTCGAGCCGTGCCCGTCGTCGGCGCTGCCGGGCCGCTTCCTGTCCGGCGCCTCCGCCACGCTGTGCTTCATCTACCTCGTGCCGAAGGGGGAGAGCCTCCGGACCATCGACCTCCAGCCGTCGGACGCCTCCTCGGCGGTGCGCTGGAAGCCCTCGGCCTGATCGGCGTCCGTCCGGGTCGACCGGCCGACGATTGACTTTTCCATGTTCTTTCTGCTGTTCAGGAAGTTCTTTTCACCGGGGTGTTCCGTTGTCGGGCGCACTGTGCTCAAGATGGGCGAGGATCACGCGTCGACCAGGGGCACGCAGATCTGCTGGGAGCATCGACGACGCTCGTCGACCCGGACCGGCGGCGAGCTCGTCGGTGCTCCCAGACCTGGGGTGCTCGCACCCGGCCCTGGCACAACTGAACTCGGGGTCGTAGGCCAGGGCCCCACACGAGCCTCCTCGTGGGACACGCCCACGGCAGGCGAGCGGCGCCGGACGACTCTCCCATTCGCCCGGCCTGTACGCCGCCCGCCATCGCCGCCGGGACCGGGGCCACTCCCGCTCCGGCCCATCGGGCCCCTGTTCACGAGGAACCCACCAGGGTCGGCGTCCGGCGACGGTCGGACGCCGACCCTGCGTGCTGTCCCGTGCGCGAGCGACGAGGGCGGCCAGGGATGGACGAGGGCGGCCAGGGATACTGGAGCTCTCATGACCGTCACCGACCCGAGCGCCGCGCCAGGACTCCGCGAGCCCACCGCCCTGCGCCTGGGCGACCTCGAGGTCGACGTCCCGGTGGTCCTGGCGCCGATGGCGGGCGTCACCAACGTGGCGTTCCGGCGGCTGTGCGCCGAGCAGGGTGCCGGGCTCTACGTGTGCGAGATGATCACGTCGCGCGGGCTCGTCGAGGGTGACGCCACCAGCCTGTCGATGCTGACGTTCGCCGACAACGAGACCGTGCGGTCGGTGCAGCTGTACGGCGTCGACCCGGTGGTGATGGGTCGGGCCGTCGAGATCCTCTGCGCGGACCACGGCGTGGAGCACGTGGACCTGAACTTCGGCTGCCCCGTCCCCAAGATCACCCGCAAGGGCGGCGGGGCCGCGCTGCCCTGGAAGGCCGGACTGCTCGGACGGATCCTGGAGGAGACGGTCCGTGCGGCGCAGCCGTACGGCGTGCCGGTCACCATGAAGACCCGTCTGGGCATCGACGAGGACCACCTGACGTACCTCGACGCCGGCCGGATCGCCGAGGACGCGGGCTGCGCCGCCATCGCCCTGCACGGGCGCACCGCGGCGCAGCACTACTCCGGGCAGGCCCGGTGGGAGGCGATCGGCGAGCTCAAGGCCGCGGTCGGCATCCCGGTGCTCGGCAACGGCGACATCTGGGAGGCCACCGACGCCGCGCGGATGATGGCCGAGACGGGCTGCGACGGCGTCGTCGTGGGTCGTGGCTGCCTGGGGCGGCCGTGGCTGTTCCGCGACCTCGCCGCCACCCTGGGCGCCGACTCCGCGGGTGGAGCACCCACGCCGACCCTGCCGAGGCTCGGCGAGGTGGCTGCCGTCATGCGGCGACACGCCGAGCTGTTGGGGGACTGGCTGGGGGAGGAGCGCGGCTGCATCGAGTTCCGCAAGCACGTCGCCTGGTACCTCAAGGGCTTCGCAGCGGGCTCGCGGATCCGGACGGAGCTCGGCGGCGTCTCGTCGTACCGGTCGCTCGACCGGCTGCTCGGCGACCTGGACCCCGACGAGCCCTACCCGGTCTCCGAGCTCGGGACGCCGCGCGGACGTCAGGGCAGTCCGCGCAAGGTGGCCCTGCCCGACGGATGGCTCGGGTCACGCGAGGTCGTCGGTGCCGTCGATCCCGCGGCCGAGGACGCCACCAGCGGCGGCTGACCCGACGTCGGCTCGGGCCGACCGGGCCGCGTGGACCGCGTCGAGTGCGACCTCCCGAGCGACCGTGCCCGCCAGGTGATGGACGTCGACGTCGACGGGTCCGTCGGGTGTGTGCAGCTCGACGGTGGCGACGCCGAGACGCCGCTGCAGCGGTCCTTGCCGCAGCGCGATCGACTGCACCTTGGCGTGGGGGGCGCTGCTGGTCCGCCGTGCCAACCAGCCGGTCGACGACGTCGCGCGCCGCCTGCCCAGGTCGATCCAGCGGTAGCGCCAGCCGACCGGGGCGAACGGCCACGACCGCCGGCTCGCTCGGACCGGCCCGGGCCGGTCGACCTCGTCGACGGCCGACTCGGGAACGAGCTCGTCGACCAGGGCGGCGGCCAGGGCACGGTCCGCGATGGGCAGCAGGGTGGTCTCGCGAGCCGCCTCGTCGCCGGTGCCGCTGCCGGCGACGTCGACCTCGAGACGGCACCAGCCGAGCGACCGCCAGAGGATCGGCTCGACCACGGCGATGCCCTGCACCCGCGCGAACGGGATGGTCTGCGAGGTCAGGGACAGCAGGCCCCGCTCGATCCGCAGACCGTGCGGGGTGCGCCAGAGGGTGAAGCCCCACTCCGCCACCACACGCCGGGAGATCAGCTGGACCGCCCACGAGAGCGCCGGGAGCACGCCCCCGAGGAGCACGAGCGGCGCGCCGAAGCCGACGGAGGCCAGCACCACGGCGGCGACGGCCGCCAGCGCAGTGAGCAGGTCCAGGCTCAGGAGGGCGCCGAGCAGCGTGCGCTCCGGGGTGACCCTGGTGATGAGGTCGCGATCGTCCAGCGCCTCGACGGGGTCGGCGTCGTCGGCAGCGCCACCGTGCGCCCGCCTCAGGAGCAGGCGACGGACGTCGTGGGCCTGGTCGAGCGGGAGGAACTTGACGACGAGCCGCGACTCGTCCCCTCCGGCCAGCTCGATCCGCACCTCGGCGAGGCCCACGACCCGGGCCAGGAGCGGTTCGGCGACGTCGACGGCCTGGATGCGCTCGAACGCGGCACGGCGCGACCGACGGTTCAGGACGCCGCTGTCGATGCGCACCTCGTCGTCGTCGACGACGTAGCGGGTGAACCACCAGGACACGAAGCCTGCGGCCTGGCCGAGCAGCAGGCCTCCGCCGAGGACGCCCAGCAGGGCGGCCCACCACGGCACGCCGTCCCAGCGGTCCCCCTGGAGGTAGGAGGTGCCGATCGCGATCACCGCGGCCCCGGCCCACAACCCACCCTGCACCGCACCGGTGAGGGGGTGGGTGCGGCTGCCGACGGTCGGCAGGGCGGTGTCCGGAGAGCCGGTGGTGGCGGCCTCGACCGGCTCAGACCCCGCCATCGCGCGCCTGCCCGAGCTCGGTGAGCCGGTCGCGGAGCAGGCGCGCCTCGTCGGCGGGGATGCCGGGCACGACGGCCGCGGTCTCGGTGCTGGCCGTGTGCAGGGAGACGCGGGCGATGCCCAGCCGTCGCTCGACCGGCCCGCCCTCGACGTCGACGAACTGCACGCGGCCGTAGGGCACCACCACGAGTCGCCGGAACATCACGCCCGAGGTGACGAGCAGGTCGTCCTCGGACTCCGCCCAGCCCCAGGACCGACGGTTCCGCTCGGCCCACCACCAGGTCGTCGCGGCGGCCACGGCGGCGCACGCCGCCGCGACCCCGAGCCCGGTCGTCACGAGCACGTGGGCGTCGACGGCCGCGGACGTCACGGCACCCGCGGCGAGCACGACGACGAGGACCACGATCGGGGTGACGAGCACGATGCGGCGGCGCGTCGTGAGGGCGGGGGAGACAGGACGCCAGGTCTCGGCGACGGGCCGGAAGAGAGAGGCGTCCACGCCCTGCAGCCTAGGCGCAGGCGGGGCAGGCGCAGGGGAGGCCCGAGGTTTGACCCGGCCGCGGTCGCGGTGGGACACTGGTAGACGCAGCCGCTGCTGTACCCCAGTCCCGCCGCCCGGCACTCGCGCCGGAGCCGCGACCTTCCTGCGGAGGATCATCCATGGCCAAGGCTCTCGTCGGATTCGTCGGTGGACCGACGCTCGACCAGCTGAACGAGGTCGCGCGGCTGCGTCGACGCGTCGCGGACCTCGAGGCCGAGGTGCTGCGGCTGAACACCGAGAACGACGGTCTGCTCAAGACCCTGTCCGAGCGGGTCGACCAGGTGACCGCGGGCGACCTGCTCGAGCCGCTCTCCCGCTGATCCCGGCGCCCTCGCTCGCCTCCGAGGGCCGGACACGACGACGCACTAGGGTGGTCGCGTGTACCTGAAGAGCCTCACGCTGCGCGGTTTCAAGTCGTTCGCGTCGAGCACCACCCTGGAGCTCGAGCCCGGCATCACGTGCGTGGTGGGGCCGAACGGCTCCGGCAAGTCGAACGTCGTGGACGCCCTCGCCTGGGTCATGGGCGAGCAGGGTGCCAAGTCCCTGCGCGGCGGCAAGATGGAGGACGTCATCTTCGCCGGCACCTCCGGCCGCCCGCCGCTCGGCCGCGCCGAGGTGGTCCTCACCATCGACAACACCGATGGTGCACTGCCCATCGAGTACAGCGAGGTCACGATCTCGCGGACCATGTTCCGCAACGGCGGCTCGGAGTACGCGATCAACGGCACCAGCTGCCGCCTGCTCGACGTCCAGGAGCTGTTGAGCGACTCGGGCATCGGTCGCGAGATGCACGTGATCGTCGGGCAGGGGCAGCTCGACTCGGTGCTGCGGGCCACCCCCGAGGACCGTCGCGGCTTCGTCGAGGAGGCCGCCGGTGTGCTCAAGCACCGCAAGCGCAAGGAGAAGGCCCTGCGCAAGCTCGACGCGACGCAGGGGAACCTGACGCGTCTGCAGGACGTGCTCACCGAGCTGCGTCGCCAGCTCAAGCCGCTGGGCCGCCAGGCCGAGGTGGCACGACGTGCCGTCACCATCCAGGCCGACGTGCGCGACGCGCGGGCCCGCCTGCTCGCCGACGACATCGTCACCGCACGATCCACGATCGCCGAGGAGATGGCCGACGAGGCCGCCCTCAAGCAGCGTCGGTCGGCGGTGGAGCACGCGGTCGCCGTCGCGCGCCAGCAGGAGACCGAGCTCGAGGACCGGCTGCGCGAGGACTCGCCGGCGCTGTCGGCCGCCCAGGAGACCTGGTACGCGCTGTCAGGGCTGCGCGAGCGCATGCGCGGCACCGCCGGCCTCGCCAACGAGCGGATCCGGCTGGCTGCCGTGGAGTCCGACGACCGGCCGTCCGGTCGTGACCCCGAGGAGCTCGAGGCCGAGGCCCGACGGGTCGAGGAGCAGCACCAGGCCATGACGGCGTCGGTCGCCGAGGCACGGGCCGCGCTCGAGACCGCCGTGGCGGCGCGCGGCGAGGCCGAGACCTCCTACGGCGAGGAGGAGCGACGGGTCGCGGGCCTGCTGCGGGCCGCGGCCGACCGCCGAGAGGGTCTCGCGCGCCTGCACGGACAGGTCAACGCGCTCAAGAGCCGCGCCGAGGCCGCCGACGCGGAGGTGGCCCGCCTGCGCTCGGCGCGCGACGAGGCCCTCCAGCGCTCCGAGGAGGCACAGAAGGCGTTCGCCGTGCGCGAGAGCGAGATCGCCGGGCTGAGCCAGGGCGAGTCCGGGCTCGACGAGGCGCTCGAGTCGGCCGAGGCCGCGCTGGCCGACGCCGAGGCGAAGGCCCGCGAGATCACGACGGTGGAGCAGGAGGCGAGCCGCCGTCAGGCAGGTCTGGCCGCTCGTGTCGAGGCGCTGGAGGTGGGCCTGGCGCGCAAGGACGGTGCGGGCGCCCTGCTGGCGGTCTCCGACGAGATCAGCGGGCTGCTCGGCTCGGTGGCCGCGCTCATCACCGTGCGCCCCGGCTTCGAGGCCGCGATCGCCTCCGCGCTGGGGTCCGCCGCGGACGCCGTGGCCGTCGACCACCTCGACACCGCCGTCACGGCGATGGAGCTGCTGAAGACGGAGGACCTCGGTCGGGCCGGGCTGCTGCTCGGCGGTGACACCGAGCTGGACGACACCGGGTGGCCGGGGCTGCCGGACGGCGCCACCTACGCCGTCGACGTCGTCGACCCGCCCGCCACCTTGCACGCGGCGATGCGTCGGCTGCTGTTCAAGGTCGCGGTCGTCGACGACCTCGCGGCCGCCAAGGCGTTGGTCGCCCAGGCGTCCGACCTCACGGCGGTGACGCGCGACGGGGACATCCTCGGGGCGCACTACGCCTCGGGAGGCTCGTCGTCGCAGCAGAGCCTGCTCGAGGTCCAGGCCGCCATCGACCAGGCGCGCGAGGAGCTGGGTGAGGCCGACCGGCAGCTGGAGACGCTTCGCTTCGATGCGCAGCGCATCGCGCAGGAACGTGCTGCGGCGCAGGAGCGGGTCGATGCGGCGATGGAGAAGCTGCACGAGTCCGACGCGGAGATGTCGGCCGTCGCGGAGTCCCTCGGCCAGCTCGGGTCGACGGCCCGCGCGGCCAAGGGTGAGGCCGAACGGCTGACGGCGGCGATCGCGTCGGCCCAGGAGGCGCACGAGCGCGACCTGGGCGGCCTGGCCGAGCTCGAGGACCGCCTCACGCAGGCGGAGGAGGCGCCGGAGGAGGAACCCGACACCTCGGCGCTGGAGGAGCTCGCCGAGCTCGCGTCGACCGCGCGTCGCACCGAGACGGAGGCGCGGCTGGCGCTGCGTACGAACGAGGAACGGGCCCGTGCGCTCGAGGGCCAGGCAAGTGCGCTGGTGGCGTCGGCGGCTGCCGAGCGCGAGGCGCGCATCCAGGCCCGGCTGCGGCGTGAGCAGCAGCTGCGCGAGGCCGAGACGGCGCGCGCGGTGCTCGCGGTGAGCGACGTCGCGCTCGCCCGGCTCGAGACCACCATCGCCGAGGCGGCGGCGCTGCGCGCCGAGATCGAGCAGTCGCGCTCGGGCCGTGAGACGGAGCTGCGCGACGTGCGCGCGCGGCTGCGGACGCTGGCCGAGGAGCTCGAGGGTCTCACCACCTCCGTGCACCGCGACGAGATGGCTCGGGCCGAGCAGCGGCTCCGCCTCGAGGCGCTCGAGGCGCGCGCGCTGGAGGAGCTCGGCGTCGAGGTCGAGGCGCTCGTGGCCGAGTACGGTCCCGACCAGCTGGTGCCGCCCCCCGCGCCCGAGGTGGTCGAGGCCACCGACGACGCCGTCGCGAGCACCGGTGACGCGGACGACCCGGAGGCCGAGCCGGAAGGTCGGCCGTTCGACCGGGCCGAGCAGACCAAGCGGTTGCGGGCCGCCGAGCGGGCCATGGCCATGCTCGGCAAGGTCAACCCCTTGGCGCTCGAGGAGTTCTCGGCGCTCGAGGAGCGTCACCAGTTCCTGTCCGAGCAGCTCGACGACCTGAAGCGCACCCGGCAGGACCTGCTCGACATCGTGGCCGACGTCGACGAGCGGGTGCAGCAGGTCTTCAGCGAGGCCTGGGCCGACGTCTCGCGCGAGTTCGAGGGAGTCTTCTCCCGGCTCTTCCCCGGCGGCGAGGGTCGTCTGCTGCTCACCGACCCCGACGACCTGCTCACGACCGGCATCGACGTCGAGGCGCGCCCGCCCGGAAAAAAAGTCAAGAGGCTGTCGCTGCTCTCCGGTGGCGAGCGGTCGCTCGTGGCCGTCGCGTTCCTCGTGGCGCTGTTCAAGGCCAGGCCCAGCCCGTTCTACATCCTCGACGAGGTCGAGGCGGCACTCGACGACACCAACCTCGGGCGTCTGCTCGAGATCTACGAGGAGCTGCGCGCCAACTCCCAGCTCATCGTCATCACCCACCAGAAGCGCACGATGGAGGTCGGCGACGCCCTCTACGGCGTGTCCATGCGCGGTGACGGCGTGACGACGGTGATCAGCCAACGACTGCGTGAGGACGAGATGGCGTGAGCCAGAAAGATCGAACGCCGGCCGACGACGGAGCCGACGACGGAGCCCGGCGGCGCGATGATTTTCCCGTCGTGCGACGCATCTCCACACGGTGGGAGGACGAGGACGTCTACGGACACGTCAACAACGTCGTGTACTACTCGTTCTTCGACACGGCGGTGAACGGCTACCTCATCGACGCGAGCGGCACCGACATCCGCACCCTGGACGCGTACGGGGTCGTGGCCGAGACGGGGTGCCGGTTCCTGCGCGAGCTGCGCTTCCCCGGCGACGTCGAGGTCGGCCTGCGGGTGGACCGGCTGGGGACGTCGAGCGTGGTCTACGAGATCGGCCTGTTCCAGGGCGCGGCACCCGAGCCGGCCGCGATCGGACGGTTCGTCCACGTGTACGTGACCGGCTCCGAGCGCGCGGTCACGCCGGTGCCTGACGTCGTCCGCGCGGTCCTCGAGCCGCTCACCTGACGCGACGGGCGCGGGTGGCCCGCACCGTCAGCGCCGCACCGACCGGTGGTGGCGTGACGTCGGTGCGCATGAGGACCCGCCGGCCCGGCAGGTCGAGCTCCACCAGCCACTCGTGACCGCGGTACGAGCGGCGTGCGACGACCGCCGAGGTCGCAGGGTCGTCGACGTCGTCGACCACCACGTGCTCGGGCCGGACGACGAGTCGTGCGCCGTCGTCGCCGTCGATCGTCGCCGACGCGACCAGCGGGTCGTCCTCGTCGAGCACGGTGGCCTCACCGAGGAAGGTAGCGGTCCACGCGTGCTCGGGCTCGCGGTAGAGCATCTCCGGCTCGGCCTGCTGCAGGACCGTCCCGTCGTCCATGACGGCCACCTCGTCGGCGAGGGTCAGGGCCTCGGCCTGGTCGTGCGTGACGAGCAGGGCCGTGGCCTTCTCGGTCGCCAGCAGCTCGCGCACCTCGTGGCGCAGGTCGTCGCGCAAGCGGGCGTCGAGCGCGGAGAACGGCTCGTCGAGCAGCACGAGGGCAGGGCTCGGCGCCAGGGCGCGGGCCACGGCGACCCGGTGCTGCTGGCCGCCGGACAGCTCGTGCGGGCGGCGGTGGGCGAGCGCGGCGAGACCGACGAGGTCGAGGAGGTGGGAGATCCTGTCGTGCGAACCGCGGGGCAGTCCGAAGCCGACGTTCGCCGCGACGTCGAGGTGCGGGAACAGCGCTGCCTCCTGCGGGACGAGGGTGATCGACCGGTGGTGCGTGGGCACCGTTGCTCCGGGCGCGTCGAGCGGTCGTCCGAGCAGGGTGGTGCTCCCCGAGCGGGTGGGGTGCAGACCGACGACGCAGCGCAGCAGCGTCGTCTTGCCGCAGCCGCTCGGCCCGACGAGCGCGACGAGGGTCCCCGTGGGCACCCGCAGGTCGACACCCTGCAGCACGGCTGCGTCGTCGTACCCGGCGACGAGGCCGGAGACGACGAGCCCGCCTGCCACGGGGTCCATGTCGGTCACTCCCATCGGCGGGCATCCCAGGACGTCGGTCGGGACAGCAGGAACGCGGGGATCGCGGCGAGTGCCACGACGGCGAGCGCGTAGGGAGCGGCGGCCCCGTACGCCGCCGAGCTCGTGCGGCTCCAGACCTCGGTGGCGAGGGTGTCGAGACCGGTGGGCCGCAGCAGGAGCGTCGCCGGGAGCTCCTTCATGACGGTCAGCATGACGAGCAGCGCACCTGCGGCGACTCCGGGAGCCGCGAGGGCGCCGGTGGTGCGGACCTGGGCCGGCAGGGGGTGCCGACCGAGGCTGCGTGCCACCTCCGACAGCACCGGTGGGACGAGCGCCACGCTGGTGCGCGTGGCGCCGACGGCCTTGGGCAGGAACAGCACCACGTACGCGAGCACCAGCACCACGACGCCCTGGTAGAGCCCGGGAACCACGCGCAGCGAGAAGTACACGAGCGACAGGGCCACGACGATGCCCGGCAGCGCGTGCCCGGCGAAGGCGAGGCTCTCGACGAGAGCCACGAGCCGGCCACGGTGCCGGGCTGCCAGCACGCCGACAGGAACGGCGAGGACCACCACGGCGAGGGCGGCGGCCATGCCGAGCAGGGTCGTGGTGAGGATCGCCGAGAGCAGCTCGCCGACGTCGAGGGGGCGCGCGGTCCCGGCGGCGAGACGCCTGAAGAGGGCCAGGATCGGGACCCCGACGGCCAGCACGGGGACGACGAGCAGGCTGCCCGCCACGAGGACGGTGGGCACGGGTCCCCGTCGGACCGGGCGCGGGGGAGCGGCGGTTCCCCGCCCGGTGCGCCATCGCTCGCCACGACCGCGCACCAGCCGCTCGAGCGCCACGGTCCCGACGGCGAGCAGCACGAGGAGCAGCGCGAGGACGACGGCCTGCTCCCTGCCGACGAACGAGCCGTACTCGCGCGAGATGGCGACCGTGAACACGTCGAGGCGCAGCATGGCGACGGCGCCGAAGTCGGACAGGACGTACAGCGCCACCAGGAGCGTGCCCGCCGTCGCCGCGGGGAGCACCTGGGGGAGCACGGTGCCCGTCCAGGCGCGGAACGGAGGTCGACCGAGGGTGCGCGCGACGGCAGCTGCGTCGGGATCGACACGACGCAGCGCTGCGGCCACGGGGAGCGTGACGTACGGCGTGCACACGAGCGAGAGCACGAGCCAGGAGGGCCAGAAGCCGGTCCAGCCCGGGACCGTGGTGAGCCAGCCGAAGGCGGCGACGTACGACGGCACCGCGAGCGGGATGGCCGCGAGCACCCACCACACGCGGCCGCCGGGCAACCTCACCGCCGACGTGGCCACCGCCGTGGCGAGCCCGACCAGCAGGGCCGTGACGCACACTGCCGCCGCCAGCCCGACGCTCGCTCCGAGCAGCGAGTACGTCCGTGTGCGCCCGAGGCTCTCGGCGAACACGTCCGGACCGATCTGTACCCCGCGGACCAGCAGGTAGCCGAGCGGGAGCGCGGCGACGGCCCCGCCCACTCCTGCTGCGAGGAGCAGGAGCGGGCGGGGTCGGTGTGCCGGGCGGATCCGGTCCGAGGTCACGGTCAGGAGAGTCCGGCGTCCTGGATCATGCGCACCGTGGCCTCGAGGTCGGCCAGGTCGGAGAGGTCGATGTCCGGCCCCTGGAGGTCGGCCAGCGCGGGCAGGCCCTCGGGCGCGTCGATGCCCTCCACGAGCGGGTACTCGTAGGTGTTCTCGACGAAGTACGTCTGGCCGGCGTCGGACAGGAGGTACTCGACGAACGCTGCCGCGTCGTCGTGGTCGGACAGGATGCCCGCACCGGTGACGTTGACGAGCGCGCCCGGGTCGCCGGCCTTCGGGAACGTCAGCTGCGCGCGCATCTGGTCGGCGCCCACCTCGGCGGCCGTCTGGAACCAGTAGTAGTGGTTGATCAGGCCGAGGTCGAGCTGGCCGGTGTTGACGGCCTCGAGCACGGCGCCGTTCTTCTCGTACGACTGGTAGTCGTTGGCGGCCATGCCCTCCAGCCACGCCTGGGCCGCAGCGTCGCCCTGGGAGACACGGAAGCCCGTGACGAAGGCCTGGAAGGACGCGTTGCCGGGCGGGAAGCCCACGCGGCCCTTCCACTCCTCGTCCGTGAGGTCGGCGACCTCGTCGGGGACGTCGGCCTCGTCGAGCGTCTCGCTGTCGTACGCGATGACGCGGGCGCGACCGGTCACGCCCACCCACGACCCGTCGGTGGAGGTGAGGGACGCCGGGACCTTGTCGGTCAGGTCCGCGTCGAGGTCGCTCAGCAGGCCCGCCTCGGAGAGTGCGCCGAGGGCGCCGGCGTCCTGGGACAGGAAGACGTCGGCGGGAGTGGCGTCACCCTCCTCGAGGAGGGTGGCGGTGAGCTCCGGGGTCTCGGCGTAGCGCGCCTCGACCTCGATCCCGGTGTCCTTCGTGAACTGCTCGACGAGCGGCGAGACGAGTGCCTCGTCGCGGCCGACGTAGACCACGAGCGGCCCGTCGTCGTCGTCGCCCTGGTCATCGCTCGAGCCGCCGCAGGCGGAGAGCACGAGCACGAGGACGGTGAGGGGGAGCGCGACGCGCGCGCCGCGGCGCCGCGGACGAGGGAGGGGGGTGCGCATGCAGGGGTCCTTGGTCGGAGTGATGAAGCAAGGCGAGCCTAAGTAAGGTGAGCCTGTCCATCACTCCCTAACCTAGGGGGGTCTGATCGACCGGGGGTCAGGAGGCGGCATGGGTGGCATCGAGCGGGTGCTGGTGGTCGACGACCACCAGGTCTTCGCCGACTTGGTGTCCGTGGCGCTCGAGAGCGACCCCACGATGCGCTGCGTCGGATCGGCCGCGACGGTCGAGGACGCCCGGCGGCTGGCCGCGGAGCTCCGCCCGGACCTGGCACTCGTGGACGTGCGCCTGCCCGACGGCGACGGCCTCGACCTCGCTGCGGAGCTGCTGGCCGCCCGACCGGAGCTGCGCGTGGTCGTGCTCACCGCCTACCCGCGTGCGGACCTGGTGGAGCGGGCCCGAGCGGTGGGCGTGGCCGCGCTGCTGGCCAAGGAGCTGTCCCTGACCGAGCTCCTGGCCGCGTTGCGCGACGCGCGCCCCGACGCCCCGGTGCTGGTGGAGCTGCAGGAGCCGCAGCACGGCCTGACCCGTCGTGAGCTCGAGGTGCTGGAGCTGTTGGGCGAGGGATCGGACGTGCGGGCCATCGCCCGCACGCTCGGCATCAGTCCGCACACCACGCGTGACCACGTGAAGAACGTGCTCGCCAAGCTGGGAGCGCGCACGCAGCTCGACGCCGTGGTGATGGCGGCGCGCAGCGGCATCCTGAGGATCGGCGCGCCCTAGTGGCGCCCAGCGGCACGGACGTGCGGCGGCGGGGGCGAAGGCCCCGGGTCCCGTTCGAGGCGGAGGGGAGTCCCGTGCGCGGCGCGGTGGTCCGCTACGTGGTAGGCGCGTCGATCGTGCTGGTCCTCGTGGTGACGGTGGCCGTCGTGGTCGCGGGCCGGATCGCCACGCGGGAGGCGCTCGACCATGCGGAGCTGGACGCCCGCACGCTGGCCGAGCAGTACGTCGCACCCCTGGGTGTCGACGCCCTCGACCCGGTGGGGGAGCGTGGCCGGCTCGACGACGCCTTCCTCGGCCGGGTCGACCAGGGAGCGTTGCGGCAGGTCAAGATCTGGGCCGACCTCGGTGAGGGTCGCGGACGGATCGTCTACTCCGACAACCGCCTGTACCAGGGTGCCGAGGTCGAGCTGGGCGAGGAGTACGCCCTGTTCGCGTCGGGACGGGCGGTGGCGCGTCGGGTGGAGCCGGCGGCCGACGGCCCGCAGCCGTATCCGGAGGGGACGTACGAGGTGTCCGTGGGGTTCCGTGACGGCCGCGGCACGCCGTTCCTGTTCGAGGCGTACCTGCCGACGCCGGCCATGGCGTTGAGCCGGAGCGAGCTGCTCCGGCAGTGGTTGCCGGTGGTCGTGGGGTCCCTGCTGCTGTTCGCGGTGGCGACCTTGCCGCTGGCGGTCGGTCTGGCGCGGCGGGCCGGTGCGGCGGAGTCCGACCGGCGGCGCCTGGCACAGCGTGGGCTGCGTGACGCCCTGTCCGACCGACGTCGGATGGCGCAGCGCCTCCACGACGGCCCGGTGCAGGAGCTGTCGGGTGCGGCGCTCGTGCTGGACAGCGTCGATCGTGGGGGGCTCTCGGCGTCGGACGCAGCTGCGCTGGATCGGGCCACCCGGGTGCTGCGCGACGGCGTGGGTGAGCTGCGTTCGGTGGGCGACGACCTGTTTCCTGACGCCGTGTCCGCCGAGGGCCTGCGGGCGGCGGTGGACGAGCTGGGGCGTGGCTCGGGCGAGGTCGGGCTCGAGGTGGCGGTGCAGGTGGACACGGACCTGGGTCTCGACGCCGACACGTCGTTCCTCGTGTACCGGGTCGTGCGGGAGGGGTTGCGCAACGTCGTGCGGCACGCGGAGGCGCGATCGGCCTCCGTCGAGGCGACGCAGGTCCTCGACTCCTCGGTGCCCGGGGTGCGCGTGACCGTGACCGACGACGGCGTGGGGCTTCGCGGCGACGTGCGCCACGGGTTGGGCCTCCGCCTGCTCGCGCACGAGGTGCACGGTGTCGGCGGGACGTTGCGGCTCGCGCCGGCCGGGGGCGGCACCGGGGGAGCGAGCCTGGAGGTGTGGCTTCCGGCGAACCTGCCGGACTGAGGCCTGGGCCGACTCAGGCGGCGGGCAGGAGCTCGGGCCACTGCTCGACGGGCAACGGGTCGGGGTCGCGGCGGTACACGTGCCCGGTGCGCGTGGTCCACTCCCAGGATCGTCCGCGGCGCCTGAGTCGGTACAGGCCGGCGGTCTTGAGTCGATGGGCCCGGCGGTGGATCGGGCCGAGGTTCGTGCCGCGCGTGGGTGCGGGCCAGGCGTCGGTGTGGTCGATGTCGCTGCGCGATGCCGGGACGTCGGAGGTCGGGAAGCTCGTCGTGCCGTCGCGGAACCACAGGGCGGTGCGGATCTTCTCGGGCGCGAACCGTCCGAGGTGGGTGGCGTCGAGCAGATGCCCGTGGTCGTCGGTGAGCAGCCTGTAGAAGACCGTGCCGGGCTCCACGGCCTTCTCGCGGACGAGCGCCGCAGGCACGGAGGCCGAGCGGTCGGCCAGCTCACCGGGGGCGTCGGAGATGCCCATGAGCGAGGTGACCGGGACGGTGATGCCGATGACGGTGCTCACGCCGCCGCGGTCGGAGCCGTTGGACTCGGCCTCCGGGTCGGGTGAGCCGAGCAGCAGCCCGGTGAACAGGTCGGCGCAGCGCTGGTCGTGGGTGCGGGGGTCGTCGATCAGGCTGCGGGCCTCGGTGTCGAGGCGTTGGAGGGCGGCGTGGCCGTCGACCTCGGGCACCAGAGCGGAGAGCCAGGCCATGCCGTCCCCGGCGGGGGTGAGCCGCACGTGACGGTCGGCGCGAGCGCGACGGTGCCGCTCCCGAGCGGCACCGGCCTCGAGACGCTCGACCTGGCGGGCGAGCCAGCGGCGGGTCTGGGCGACGGTGTGGTCGGCCGCGTACCGGGCGATGCGCTCGTCGAGGACGGAAGGTGAGTCCGGCTCCGTGAGCCGCTGCACTTGGACGTTGATGATGCTCACGTGGTGCTGGCTGACCGATCCGGCCAGGAACGCCTTCCAGACCTCCGGCAGCCGGCCACGGACCCGGCGGGCCATGGCCAGACGTGCGACCACGGTGCCGGGCGCCACCCCGAGGGCGAGCGAGAGGTCGTGTGCCGCCGCCTGGGCGGCCGTGCGTGCGGCGGAACGCGAGTACTGCTCGCCCACGGCCCGCGCGGACTCCACGTAGTCGAGCATGTCGACCAGCTGCTCGGCCTCGAGCACGTGGAGGGCTCGCCGACGCACCGTCACCCGGTCGATCGCCTCCGCGCCGGTCGCGCGGAAGGGCACGTCCAGCTCGGTGTCGTCGAAGGTGAAGTCCAGCTCGTCCATGTCCTCAACACTAGAGGAGGCATCCGACACCGTGTTCGAAAGAATCGGACGGTCAGCGACGGCACCGCATGGTCACCGCTCGAGCAGCACCTCGACCGCGTGGTACATCCACGGCACCGCGATGAACACGGTCGGGACGACCAGCACCACCGCCGAGATCGCGATCGACGCGATGGCCGACGCTCGGCGTGCCCGGGTCGGCGCCGGGTCGCGCAGTCGCTCGAGCCTCAGGAGCGCGTCGCTGCTCGCGCCGAGCGCGCCGGCCGGGGTGGGGCCTCCGGCGAGGGCCACGATCGCGCGGGCCAGCGGAGGGTCGCCCGTGACCTTGCGCGCCGCGTCGTCGGCCATCAGCTCGACCATCACCTGGCTCTGACGTAGGGGAGCGTCGGTGCGCAGGGGTCGGGGGAACGCGCGGTGCAGCACGCCGAAGGCCTCGAGCACGAGGTCGTGGCGGGTGCGCACGTGCGAGCGCTCGTGCTCGAGCACGGCCTGGAGAGCGTCGTCGTCGAGGGACTCCACGGCTCCGCTGGAGATCACGACGCGGGCGTCGCGCAGGCGAGGGATGCAGTAGGCCACGGGTGTCTGCTCGGTCAGCACTCGCACGGCGGGAAGCGCGCCGTGGGGCTCGCCGAGGAGGTCCACCAGCTCGCGGTGACGGGCGCGCCGGGTCGACGTCTCACGCCAGACCTGCCAGGCCGCCCACCAGAAGCGTGCCCACACCAGGACGCCGATGCCCATCAGCGTCGCGTGGAGGGCGATCCGCCACCAGGTCGGCTCGTCGTCGGTGACGAGCCACAGCGCCGTGGAGAGCGCGGCCCCCGAGATGGCGAGCACGGCGGCGAGCGCCAACGACTGCCAGAGCACGATCCCTGCGGCCGGCGCGAGTCGCGGCCACGCGGCGCGCGACAGGAGGGCGGGCACCGGCAGGGCGAGCGCGAGGCCGATCGCGCCGAGGAGCAGCGGGGTCATGGCGTCGGGGTCATGGCGATGGGGTCATGGCGATGGGGTCACGGTGTGGGCTCAGGGTCGCGGGTGCACGGTCAGCGGCCCGCGTCGATCTCGTCGAGCGCGGCCCGCAGCGCTGCGGCCTCCGCGGGGTCGACGGTGCGGGCGAAGTGGAGCAGGGCGGCGGTGCGATCGCCGGAGCTGTCGAGCGTGGCGTTCAACGCCTCGGCCGTGGCCGCCTCGCGGGAGAGGGCCGCGGTGTAGCGGAAGGCGCGCCCGTCACGCTCGCGGCTCACCATCTCCTTCGTGCCGAGTCGGTCGAGCACCGTCATCACGGTCGTGTAGGCGAGGTCGCGCGTGCCCGACGCCTCCAGTCCGTCCTGCACCTCGCGCACGGTGAGCGGGGACGTGGCGCCCCACAGCACGTCCATGACGGAACGCTCGAGGGAGCCGAGGGAGCGGGATGACTGCGGCATGTGACCTAATCTACTACGCCCGGTAGGAGTTCGGCTTGCCGGTGGACCCCTCGAGGTCCTACGCTCGGTAGTAGTTACTACGGAATGTAGTAGATCAGCGAGCGGAGGCGACCATGGAAGCGCTCGACATCGCACGGTGGCAGTTCGGCATCACGACCGTCTACCACTTCTTCTTCGTGCCGATCACGATCGGGCTCATCTTCCTCGTGGCCATGCTGCAGACCGCCTGGCACCGCACCGGCGACGAGAAGTACCTGAGGCTCACCCGGTTCTACGGCAAGCTCTTCCTCATCAACTTCGCGATGGGCATCGCGACCGGGATCGTCCAGGAGTTCCAGTTCGGCATGAACTGGAGCGACTACTCCCGCTTCGTCGGCGACATCTTCGGCGCCCCCCTCGCGATCGAGGGTCTGCTGGCCTTCTTCCTGGAGTCCACGTTCCTCGGCCTCTGGATCTTCGGCTGGGACCGGCTCAAGCCGGGGCTCCACCTGGCCTGCGTGTGGCTCGCCGCCATCGGCACGGTGCTGTCGGCCTACTTCATCCTCGCCGCGAACTCGTTCATGCAGAACCCGGTCGGCTTCCGGATGAACGAGGAGGTCGGCCGTGCCGAGCTCACCGACTTCTGGGCCGTGATGACCAACAAGGTCGTGCTCGTGACCTTCCCGCACACGATCTTCGCGTGCTTCATGGTCGGCGGTGCCTTCGTGGCCGGCATCGCCCTCTGGCAGATGTTCCGCAAGGACCGCGAGGACGAGCGCGAGACCTGGCGCACCGCCCTGCGACTCGGCGCCGTGGTGCTCCTCGTCTCGGGCGCCGGCACCATGATCTCCGGCGACTTCCAGGGCAAGGTCATGACCGAGGTCCAGCCCATGAAGATGGCCGCCGCCGAGGGCCTCTACGAGGACGAGGCGCCCGCCTCCTTCTCGGTGCTCACCGTCGGCACCCTCGACGGGAGCGAGCCCCTGCTCGAGCTCAAGCTCCCGCACCTGCTGTCCTACCTCGGCACGGGGACCTGGAACGGGGAGATCCGCGGCATCAATTCGCTGCAGGCGGAGTACGAGCAGCTCTACGGGCCCGGCGACTACTCGCCGAACATCCCCGTGACCTACTGGACCTTCAGGGCGATGATCACCTCCGGCGGCCTGGCGATGGTCGGCGGGGCCTGGATGCTCTGGGCGACCCGCCGACGCCGGATGCCCAGCATCGAGACCCGGGAGGGTCGATGGCTGCTGCGCACCGCCGTCGTCCTGCCGTTCCTGCCGCTGCTCGCCAACTCCTTCGGCTGGATCTTCACCGAGATGGGCCGCCAGCCGTGGGTGGTCTTCGGACTCATGCCGACGTCGGCCGGGGTCTCGCCCGGCACCACGACGGCCGAGGTGCTCACGACGCTCATCGGCTTCACCGCCCTGTACGGAGCCCTGGCCGTCGTCGAGGTCAAGCTCCTGCTCACCTACATCCGCAAGGGCCTGCCCGACGCCGACCCGCCGCAGCACGTCGACGACCCGGACGCGCCGCTCGCGTTCGCCTACTGACCACCAGGAACCGGAGGAGACGACCATGGAGCTGACCACCGTCTGGTTCGTGCTCATCGCCGTGCTGTGGATCGGCTACCTCGTGCTCGAGGGATTCGACTTCGGTGTCGGCATGCTGACCGCCGTGCTCGCGCGTGACGAGAAGGAGCGCCGCGTCCTGCTGAACACCATCGGTCCGGTGTGGGACGGCAACGAGGTGTGGCTGCTGGTCGCCGGTGGCGCGACCTTCGCGGCGTTCCCCGAGTGGTACGCCACCTTGTTCAGCGGCTTCTACCTCCCGCTGTTCCTCATCCTCGTCGCGCTCATCCTGCGCATCGTGGCCCTCGAGTACCGCAGCAAGCGGCCCGCGATGATCTGGAAGCGACGCTGCGACCTCGGGATCCTCATCGGGTCCGTCGCGCCGGCGCTGCTGTGGGGCGTGGCCCTCGCCAACATCGTGCGCGGCGTGCCCATCGACGCCGACAAGGAGTTCGTCGGCTCCTTCTTCGACCTGCTCAACCCGTACGCGCTGCTCGGCGGGCTGGTGACCCTCACGGTCTTCCTCGTCCACGGCGCGGTCTTCGTGGGCCTCAAGACCGTCGGCGACATCCGCGACCGCGCCCGGCTGCTCGCGCTGCGCGTCGGCGTGGTCGCCGCAGCGCTGGCCGTGGTGTTCATCGTCTGGACGGCTGCCCGCGACGGCGACCTCGCGGTCTGGATCGCCGGTGGCGTGGCCGCCCTGGCCTTCGTCGCGGCCCTGGCCGCCACGTCGGCGCGACGCGAGGGGTGGGCGTTCATCGGTACGGCGGTGTCGATCGCGGCGCTCACGGTCATGCTCTTCACGGCGCTCTTCCCCGACGTCATGCCGTCGTCGCTCGACCCCGCGTGGAACCTCACCACCACCAACGCGTCGTCGACGCCCTACACGCTCAGGATCATGACCTGGGTGGCGGCGGTCTTCACGCCGATCGTCATCGGCTACCAGGCGTGGTCGTACTGGGTGTTCCGTCGTCGCATCGGCACGCACCACATCCCGGACGACGTGCTCGCGCCCACGCCGGACCTCGAGCCCGGCCGGGAGCGCTGAGCGGCCGTGGGTCCCGTCGATCCCCGCCTCCTGCGCCGGTCGCGTCCGGCGCGGCGCTTCCTCGTCGCCACCGTCGTGCTCGGGTCTGTCGCCGCCGTCGCGGTGGTGGCCCAGGCCTGGCTGGTCTCCGACGTGGTCGTCGGCCTCGTGGAGGGCGAGTCGACCCGTGCGATCGCCACCGTCGCAGGCCTGCTCGCCGCGGTCGTGGCCGCGCGCGGCGTGCTCGCCTGGGCGCAGGCCGCGGCCGGCACCCGAGCCGCCACCTCCGTGAAGGCCGGGCTCCGGCACGACCTCGTCGACGCCGTGCTAGACCAGCGTCGGGTGGGCGCCGCACCGTCGAGTGCGCGCGTCGCCACGTTGCTCGAGACCGGGCTCGACGCGCTCGACGGCTACGTGGCCCGCTTCCTGCCCCAGGTGGTGCTCACGGCCGTCGTGCCCGTGGCCGTGCTCCTGACGCTCGCGGTGGTCGACCCCCTCTCGGCCCTCATCGTCGTGCTCACCCTCCCGCTCGTGGTCACGTTCCTGGTGCTCGTGGGCCTCGTGACGCGCGACCGGCTCGACCACCGGTGGGGTGAGCTGCAGCGTCTCGGGCGGCACTTCTCCGACGTGCTCGCCGGCCTGACGGTGCTGACCGGCTTCGGTCGCGACTCGGCCCGTGGGCTGCGCGAGGTGGGGGAGCGACACCGACGAGCCACGATGGAGTCGCTGCGCACGGCGTTCCTGTCCTCGCTCGTCCTCGAGCTGTTCAGCACCCTGTCGGTGGCGCTCGTCGCCGTCGCCGCCGGGCTGCGACTCGTCGGCGGGGGGCTCGACCTGGGGACCGGACTGCTGGTCATCGTCCTCGCTCCCGAGGCCTACCTTCCGCTGCGCCGGCTCGGCACGCAGTTCCACGACAGCACCCAGGGACTCGCCGCGGCCGACGAGGCGCTCACGCTGCTCGACGGGCCCGGGCCCGCGGCCGACCTGCGGACCGGGCACTTCGTGGTCGACGGGCCGGCGCCCGTCACGGTGCAGGGGCTCGAGGTCGTCCATCCCGGACGTGAGCAGCCGGCCCTCGTGCTGCCGGCCTTCACCCTCCTGCCCGGCGACTTCGTCGCGGTCACCGGACCGTCCGGTTCCGGTAAGTCGACGTTGCTGTCGGTCCTCCTGGGCTTCGCCGCTCCCACGGCCGGCGCCGTGCGGGTGGGTCGGCACCGTCTCGACGAGCTCGACCCAGAAGCGTGGCGCCGTCAGGTCGCCTGGGTCCCGCAGGACCCCCACCTGCTCGCCGGCACCGTCGCCGACAACGTGCGGCTCGGTGACCCCGACGCCGACGACGCGCAGGTGCGCGCGGCCCTCGACGACGCGGGAGCCGACGACCTTTCCGCCGAGCGCCACGTGGGGGAGCAGGGACAGTCCCTGTCCGCCGGTGAGCGGCGCCGGGTGGCGGTGGCACGGGCCCTGCTGCGCATCCGGACGGGCGACGCGTGGCTCCTGCTCATGGACGAGCCGACCGCGGGTCTCGACGCGCACCGCGAGAGCACCGTGCTCGGCACGCTTTGCCGGCTCCAGGAGACCGGTGACGTCACCGTCGTCGTGGTCGCGCACCGCGCCGAGACCGTGGCCGCCGCCTCACGCGAGCTGCGGGTCGAGGTCCCAAGCACCGAGCCTGCGACGGCGGTCCCCTCGTGAACGCGGTGCGCCGGCTCCTCGTCTCGCCCCGCGGGCACCTGGGGCTCGGCGCGAGCCTCGGCGTGGCGGCACAGCTGAGCTCCCTCGGCCTGCTGCTCACCTCCGGATGGCTCGTGGTGCGCGCCGCCGAGCAGCCGCCGGTCCTCTACCTCATCGTCGCCATCACGTCGGTGCGCATGTTCGGCGTGGCCCGGGCGGCGCTGCGCTACGCCGAGCGGCTCCTCACGCACGACGCCGCCCTCGCCCGCGGCATCGACGACCGGGTCCGGGCCTACCGTGCCCTGGCACGCACGATGCCCGCCGCCGGTGCGATGCGCCGTGGTGACGTCGTGCGCACCGTCGTCTCCGACGTCGAGACCGTGCAGGACGGCCTGCTGCGCCTGCGACTGCCGTGGATCTCGGCCGTGGTGGCATCGGCGGTGACCGTGGCGGTGGTGTCCCTCGTCCTCCCGGCCGCCGGTCTGGTGCTGGCGCTGTACGCCGGCGGGGTGCTCCTCGTCGCGCGTGTCCTCGTCCCTCGGCTCGCCGACGGCGGCACGGGGTCGGGGTCGGGCGCAGCGACGTCGGTGGCCGGGAACGTCACCGAGCTGGTGCTGGCCGCACCGGACCTGGTCGCCTACGGGTCCGCGCGGGGACGCGACGCCACCGTGCACGCGGCGGTCGACGCGCTCGCCCTGCAGGACCGTCGACGTGCCTGGGCCGGCGGCGTCGGCTCGCTGGTGGTGCTGCTCGGTGGCGCAGCGTGCGTGCTCGCCACGGCGCTGGTCACGGCCGACGCCGGCCTCGCCGGACCCCTCGTCGGCGTGCTGGTGCTCGCACCCATCGGACTGGTCGACGTGCTCGACGCCGTGGCCGAGGCCGAGCGGCTCCGCCCGCGGGTCGACGCCGCCCGCGTGCGCCTGGCCGCGCTCGAGGCCGCCACGGACCCGATGCCGGCCCCCGCCGCGGACGCAGCGCCCCTGGGCTTCGACCTCGAGCTGCAGGACGTGACGCTCGGCTGGGACCGCGACCTCGTCCGCGGGGTCACGGCCCACGTCGGCGAGGGCGGGGTGCTGGTGGTCACCGGACCGAGCGGAGCCGGCAAGAGCACGCTCGCGGCCACGCTCTCGCGCCTCGTCGAGCCTCGTGCCGGGACGGTGCGCCTGGGCGGTGCGGACCTGCTGGACCTCACGCGGGAGCAGGTGCGCGGCGTCATCGGCTGGATGCAGCAGGACGCCGTGCTGTTCGACACGACCGTGCGCGAGAACCTGCGCGTCGCCGACCCCGGCGTCGGCGACGACCTCGTCTGGCGCACCCTCGGTCGGGTGCGGCTCGCCGACACCGTCGCGTCCTGGCCCCACGGTCTCGACACCGTCCTCGGCGAGGGCGGGGCCGTGCTCTCCGGCGGCGAGCGCCAGCGCATCGCCCTCGCCCGCATGCTCCTCGCCGGGCACCGAGTCCTCGTGCTCGACGAGCCCACCGAGCACCTCGACGCGCCCACCGCCCGGGCCCTGCTCGACGACGTCGACGCCCTCGCGCCCGAGCACACCCTCGTGATCGTGTCCCACGCCCCGGAGGTCGTCGCCCGGTACGACCACCGGCTGGACCTCGGCGCGTCGCTCGCGCCGGTGGAGGGCGCCTCTAGGGTGGGTGGGTGACCACC
Source organism: Aeromicrobium sp. 50.2.37 (assembly GCF_024655735.1). NCBI lineage: Bacteria > Bacillati > Actinomycetota > Actinomycetes > Propionibacteriales > Nocardioidaceae > Aeromicrobium > Aeromicrobium sp. 50.2.37. The sequence continues at coordinate 58,485 of NZ_JANLGG010000004.1, read as the reverse complement.
GAGCTCCTCGTCGCCCTCATCGCCGTCGCCGTCGTCGTCCTCGGCGGTGGCGCCGCCCTCCTCGTCCGCCGCGGACGTTCCGAGCTGCCGCCACCGCGCGACCTCGACGCGATCACCGAGGAGGTCATCGACCACCCGGAGCACCCCGAGCCGCACCTGCCGTCCGAGGACGAGGAGCCGCCGTTCGAGGAGGTGCCCGCCGACGAGAAGGCACCGGCGTCCCCGACCACCACCGTCGAGCGTCCCGAGCCCGCACAGGGTCGGCTCGTGCGGCTGCGTGCCCGGCTCGCCCGCTCCAACAGCTCGCTCGGGCGCGGACTGCTCTCCGTGCTCGGTCGGGCCGACCTCGACGACGCCGCGTGGGAGGAGCTCGAGGACACGCTGCTGGCCGCCGACGTGGGCGTGGGCCCGACGACCGAGCTCGTGGAACGTCTGCGCACCCGGGTCCGGGTGGAGGGCATCACCGACCCCGAAGGCGCCCGCACCGCGCTGCGTGAGGAGCTCATCACCCTCGTCGACCCGACCCTCGACCGCTCCGTGGCCACCACAGGTGCCGACGGAGCCCCCGGCGTGGTGCTCGTGGTCGGCGTCAACGGCACCGGGAAGACCACCACCGTCGGGCGGCTCGCGCGCGTGCTCGTGGCCGAGGACCGCACCGTGGTGCTGGGTGCGGCCGACACCTTCCGTGCCGCCGCCGCCGACCAGCTGAGCACGTGGGGCCAGCGGGTCGGGGTCGAGGTCGTGCGCGGCCCCGAGGGCGGCGACCCGGCCAGCGTCGGCTTCGACACCGTCAAGCGGGGCCTCGAGCTCGGCGCCGACGTCGTGGTCATCGACACGGCCGGACGTCTGCACACCAAGTCCGGTCTCATGGACGAGCTCGGCAAGGTCAAGCGCGTGGCCGAGAAGCAGGCGCCGGTCACCGAGGTGCTGCTCGTCATCGACGCCACCACCGGCCAGAACGGCCTGCGCCAGGCCCAGGTGTTCGGCGAGGTCGTCGACGTCACCGGCGTGGTCCTCACCAAGCTCGACGGCACGGCCAAGGGTGGCATCGTCGTGGCCGTCCAGCGCGAGCTCGGCGTCCCGGTCAAGTTCGTCGGTCTCGGCGAGGGTGCCGACGACCTCGCGCCGTTCGACGCCGCCGAGTTCGTCGACGCCCTGCTCGGCTGATCGGGTAACACGCCCGTAACGTGACCGCCGATCTCGTGACCTGAGCGAAACCTGGCGCTGCCGTAGAGGTAATCGGGGCGTTCCAGAGTGTGACGCAGGCGCTGCCGTGAGGCGCGCCGTCCCACCACGTCACCCCTCAGCCACTCGGAGGTTCCATGGATACCGGCGACACCGCCTGGATCTTGGCCAGCTCGGCGCTGGTCCTGCTCATGACACCCGGACTCGCCTTCTTCTACGGCGGCATGACCCGGGCCAAGAGCGTGCTCAACATGATGATGATGAGCTTCGCCGCCCTCGCGATCGTCCCCGTGCTGTGGGTGCTCTACGGCTACTCGTTCGCGTTCAGCCCCGGAGGCAACGGCTGGCTCGGCGGGTTCGACCGCCTGGGCTTCACCAACATCGGTGTCGAGACCGCCTACGGCACCATCCCCGAGTTCGTCTTCGCCGGCTTCCAGCTGATGTTCGCGATCATCACCGTCGCCCTGATCAGCGGTGCGATCGCCGACCGCGCCAAGTTCTCCGGCTGGGTCGTCTTCGTGGTCGTGTGGGTCACGATCGTCTACTTCCCGGTCGCGCACTGGGTCTTCGACTTCGGTGACGACGGAGGCTGGATCGCCACGCAGCTGGAGGCGGTGGACTTCGCGGGCGGCACCGCCGTGCACATCAACGCCGGTGCGGCCGGACTCGCCCTGGCCCTCGTCCTCGGCAAGCGCACCGGCTGGAAGCGTGACCCGATGCGTCCGCACAACCTGCCGTTCGTGCTGCTCGGCGCCGGCCTGCTGTGGTTCGGCTGGTTCGGCTTCAACGCCGGCTCCGCCGTCGGCGCCAACGGCCTGGCCGGTCTCGCCTTCGTGAACACCGCCGTGGCCACGGGCGCGGCGATCGCCGGGTGGCTCGCCTACGAGTTCGTCAAGGAGAAGAAGGGCACCAGCCTCGGTGCCGCGTCCGGCGCGGTCGCCGGTCTGGTGGCCATCACGCCGGCCGCGGGAGCGCTGTCGCCGTTCGGCTCCATCGTGCTCGGCCTGATCGCCGGCGTCGCCTGTGCGGCCGCCGTGAGCCTCAAGTGGAAGCTGGGCATCGACGACTCGCTCGACGTCGTCGGCGTGCACCTCGTCGGTGGCCTCATCGGCACGGTGCTCATCGGGTTCCTGGCCACCACCTCCACCGGAGGCGGTGCGCCGGTCGACGGACTCTTCTACGGCGGCGACGCCGCGCTGCTGGGCAAGCAGGTCCTCGCAGCGGTCGTCGTCATGGTCTTCTCGTTCGTGCTCACCTACATCATCGGTAAGTTGATCGACGTGACCATCGGCTTCCGGATCGACCCGGACGACGAGGTCGCCGGCATCGACCAGGTCGAGCACCTCGAGTCCGCGTACGACTACACCGGTGGATCCGGTGGTTCGCCCTTCAAGACGGGAGTCTGAGATGAAGCTCGTGACCGCGGTGATCAAGCCGCACAAGTGGGAAGAGGTCCGCGAGGCCCTCGCCGCCGCCGGCGTGGCCGGCATGACCGTGACCGAGGCCAGCGGCTACGGCCAGCAGAAGGGCCACACGGAGGTCTATCGCGGCGCCGAGTACGACGTCACGCTCGTGCCGAAGATCCGGCTCGAGGTCGTGGTCGACGCGGCCGACGTCGAGAGCGTGGTCAGCACGATCACCGGTGCCGCCCAGACCGGCAAGATCGGCGACGGCAAGGTCTGGGTCGTCCCGGTCGACTCGGTGGTGCGGGTACGCACCGGCGAGACCGACGAGGCCGCGCTCTGACCCAGCGCCCGCAGCGGTGCGCACGCAGCCCCCGACCCGCCCGGTCGGGGGCTGCGTCGTGCCTCGCGCCGAGGCGAGGAGACTGAGCCCGTGAGCCACCCCCCGAGCACCGCGGCGCAGCGGCGTCGTCGGGCCGACGACGCCGACCGGTTGCTCGCCGACGTCTTCGCGACCGCCGTCGGTCCCGACCCCTCCGGTCTCGCCGCGGTGGCGGTGGGCGGGTACGGCCGCCGCGAGCTGTCGCCGTCGAGCGACCTCGACGTCGTGCTGCTCCACGACCCGACGGTGCCGGAGAGTCGCGTGCGCGAGGTGGCCGAGGCGCTCTGGTACCCGCTGTGGGGCGCGAAGATCCCGCTCGACCACTCCGTGCGCGACGCCGAGCAGATGCGGGCCACGGCCCGCGACGACCACCGCGCCGCGATGGGGATGCTCGACGCCCGCGCCGTCGCCGGCGACGCGGGCCTGGTGCTGGGCCTGCGGTCCCACGTGCTGGCCGACTGGCGACGCGAGGCGCGCACACGCGTGGAGGAGGTCCGCGCAGGCCGGGAGCAGCGGATCGAGCGGTCCGGGTGGCTGGCGTACGCCGCCGTCCCCGACCTCAAGGAGTCCGGCGGGGGACTGCGCGACGGCGTCGACCTGCGGGCGCTCGTGGCCACCTGGCTCGTCGACGTGCCGCACGCCGAGGTCGAGGAGCTGAGGTCGGCGCTGCTGGACGTGCGCGACGCCGTGCACGCCACCACCGGCCGTCGGACCGATCGGCTGGTCGTCGACGACGTGCCCGCCATCGCCACGTCCGTGGGCATGGATCCCGAGGCACTCGACCTGCACGTGCGTCACCTCGGTCGGCGCATCGCGCACGTGGCCGACGTGACGTGGCGTCGGCTCGACGGCGTGCTCGTGCCGCGCACCAGCCCCCGGCCCCGCCCCGGCGTCCGTCGGGCGGGTCCGGCCGTCGTCCAGGTCGACACCGGCGTCGGCTGGCTCGGTGACGAGATCGTGCTCACGGCCGACGCCGCACCCCGCACCGACCCCGTGGTCGCCCTCAGGGCCGCCGCTGCGGCCGCCAAGGCCGGGCTGCCGCTCGGTGCCGGCACGGCCCAGCGCCTCGCCCGTGACCTCGGCGACCTGCCCGAGCCGTGGCCGGCCCCCGCGACGCGGTCGCTCGTCGACCTGCTCACGGCCGGGCGCGGGCTGGTGCAGGTGTGGGAGGAGCTCGACATCGCCGGCGTCGTCGACCGGTGGCTGCCCGAGTGGGCCGACGTGCGGCTGCGCGGCTCGAGCTCACCGGTGCACCGCTTCACCGTCGACCGGCACAGCGTCGAGACGTGCGTGGTCGCCGCCGGTCTGCGGCGCGACGTCGACCGCCCCGACCTGCTCTCGGTGGCCGCCCTGCTGCACGACATCGGCAAGGGCCGCCCGGGCGACCACAGCGAGGTGGGTGCCCCGATGGCCGAGCAGATCGCCCTCCGGTGGGGCTTCACCGAGGTCGACGCCGACGTGGTCGGACGGCTCGTGCGGTGGCACCTGCTGCTCACCAACGTGGCGACCCGCCGCGACATCGAGGACCCGGCCACCGCGGCGAACGTGGCCGAGATCGTGGGCGACGCCGGCTTCCTCGACCTGCTGCTCGGACTCACGCGCGCCGACGCGGGCTCCACCGGGCCCACGGCCTGGACGGCGTGGCGTCGAGGCCTGGTGGAGGGGCTCGTGGCCAAGACCCGCGACCACCTGGCCGGCGCGGTGCCCGCGGTGACCTCCGACGACTACGAGGGCTGGCCCGCCGACCTGGCCCTGCCCGAGCCCGAGGTGCTGGCCCGCACGGGCGACGGCGTCGTGGAGCTGACGGCCGAGGACCACCAGGGCGGGTCGCTCCTGACGGTGGTCACGGGGGACCGGCCCGGTGTCATGGCCCGCATCGCCGGCGGGCTCGCCCTGCAGGGCCTGGCCATCCGCTCCGTCCGCGTGGTCACGCAGGAGGAGGCGGCCGTCTCGCTCTGGGAGGTCACCCGCGCGGGCGTGCTCGCCAGCGCGGTGCGAGAACGCCTGGTCCCGGTGCTCGAGGGTGAGGCCGCCCTGGAGGACCGGATGACCCTCACCCCCGTCGAGGGGGTCCCTGCGCGGGTGCGGGTCCTGCCCGACTCGTCGGACTCCGCGACGCTGCTCGAGGTGCGCGCCGCCGACCGCCGTGGCCTGGTCTGGACGGTGTGCGACGCCATCGCCCGCAGCGGGTGCTCGATCCGCTCGGCGCACCTGTCCACCTACGGCGACGAGGCGCGTGACGTGTTCTACGTGGTCGACGCGACGGGGGACCCGCTGTCCGGGCCGGCGGCGCAGGAGCTGCGCGCCACCGTCGACGACGCCCTGGTGTGAGCGCCGGGCGGGACTGGGCTGCGTCGGTGCCGCGACCCGCTCGGTAGGCTGGCCGTCATGTTCGACACCCTGCAGGACCGCCTCCAGTCCGCGTTCAAGAACCTGCGCGGCAAGGGGCGTCTCACCGAGGCCGACATCGACGCCACGGCACGCGAGATCCGCCTCGCGCTGCTCGACGCCGACGTCGCCGTGCCCGTCGTGCGTGACTTCGTCGCGCGCGTCAAGGAGCGCGCACTCGGTGCCGAGGTGTCCAAGGCGCTCAACCCCGCCCAGCAGGTCATCAAGATCGTCAACGAGGAGCTCGTCGGCATCCTCGGCGGCGAGACGCGCCGGATCCGGTTCGCCAAGAACCCGCCGACCGTCATCATGCTGGCCGGCCTCCAGGGCGCGGGCAAGACCACCCTGGCGGGCAAGCTGGGTCGCTGGCTGAAGGAGCAGGGCAACAGCCCGATGCTCGTGGCCTGCGACCTCCAGCGCCCCAACGCCGTCAACCAGCTGCAGGTCGTCGGCCAGCAGGCCGGCGTCACGGTCTACGCGCCGGAGGCGGGCAACACCGGCGGGGGCGATGGCGGAGCCGAGGGCACCCGCTCATACGGCGACCCCGTCCAGGTCGCCCGCGACGCGGTGGCCGAGGCCCGACGCACGCTGCACGACGTGGTGGTCGTCGACACCGCCGGACGTCTCGGCATCGACGCCGACCTCATGCAGCAGGCGCGTGACATCCGCGATGCCGTGCAGCCCGACGAGGTGCTGTTCGTCATCGACGCGATGATCGGCCAGGACGCCGTGCAGACCGCCGAGGCCTTCAACGAGGGGGTCGACGTCACCGGCGTCGTCCTGACCAAGCTCGACGGCGACGCGCGCGGTGGCGCAGCGCTCTCGGTGCGTCAGGTCACCGGGCGGCCGATCATGTTCGCGTCGACGGGCGAGAAGCTCACCGACTTCGACGTGTTCCACCCCGACCGCATGGCCGGGCGCATCCTCGACATGGGCGACATGCTCTCGCTCATCGAGCAGGCCGAGAAGGTCTACGACGCCGAGCAGGCCGAGAAGGACGCCGAGCGCATGCTGGGCGGCACCTTCACGCTGCAGGACTTCCTCAAGCAGATGGAGGCCCTGTCGAAGATGGGGTCGATGACCAAGCTCATGGGCCTGCTGCCCGGCATGGGTCAGTTCAAGGACCAGCTGGCCGACTTCGACGACCGCGAGCTCGACAAGATCAAGGCGATCATCCTGTCGATGACGCCGAAGGAGCGCGACGACCCCAAGATCATCGACGGCTCGCGCCGCGCCAGGATCTCCAAGGGCTCGGGCACCACGGTCCAGGACGTCAACCAGCTCGTCACCCGCTTCTTCGACGCGCGCAAGATGATGCAGCAGATGGCCAAGGGCGGTGGCGTCCCCGGCATGGGCGGCGTCCCCGGGATGCCGGGCATGCCCGGCAAGCGCGCCGGCGCGCGGCAGAAGCCCCAGAACAAGGGCAAGAAGAAGGGCAAGCGCGTCTCCGGCAACCCCGCCAAGCGGGCCCAGGCAGCGCAGCCGAAGGACGCCCCCACGACCAACGGAGCCGACGCCTTCGGCTTCGGCAAGCAGGGCGGCGACCAGGACTTCGAGCTGCCGAAGGAGCTGCGGGACCTGCTGTAGGTCCGGCGAGGTGCACCTCCGCCTGCTCGGCACGGGCTCGGCCGACGGCTGGCCGAACGCGTTCTGCCAGTGCGTCTCGTGCGAGGCCCAGCGTGCCTCCGGCGTGCTGCGTGGTCAGACGAGCGCGCTGCTCCGGGTCGACGGCACGGCCGTGCTGCTCGATCCCGGGCCCGAGGTGCTCGCCGCCGCGACGCGCTGCGGTGAGTCGCTCGCCGACGTGCGCGTCGTCCTCGTGACCCATGCCCACGCCGACCACTTCGGGCCGCAGCTGCTGCTGTTCCGGTCCTGGGTGAGCGACGAGCCGCTCGACGTCGTGGGGCCGGCGGCCGTGGTCGAGGAGGCCCGCCGGTGGGTGGCGCCGGACTCGACCGTGCGGTTCCACGCGGTGGACGCGGGTGGGGTGCTCGAGCTCGGTGCGGACCGGCGAGGGGCCGAGGTGCGTGGGGGAGGGGAGACGTTCCGTGTGCAGGTGCTGCCCGCGGCTCACAGCGTGATGGCCCCGGGCGACGCCGTCCTCTACGACGTCACGGGCCCCGACGGTGCACGAGTGCTGTGGGCCTGCGACACCGGACCGTGGGAGACGTCGTGGTTCGAGACGGTCCGCGACGCCGCCTACGACGCGGTGCTGGTGGAGGAGACCTTCGGCGACCGCGCCGATCTCGGGTCGGGACACCTGCACCTCGCCACGCTCGGGTCGCTGCTCGAGCGGCTGCGCGAGGTCGGAGCCGTGACGACGTCGACCGAGGTGGTCGCCGTGCACCTCAGCCACCACAACCCGTCGGAGGACGAGCTGGTGCGACGCCTCGCCGAGCTCGGCGCGCGGCCGGGCAGGGACGGTGAGCGGTGGAGTCGGCCGGTCGCCGGACCGAGGTCCGCCCCAGGAGCTCGGTTGTAACCTGCAACCGTGCTGATCCCCTTGCTGCGCCGGTACCTGGCGCCCTACCGGGGAGCCATCGTGGTCGTGCTGGTCTTCCAGCTGGCGCAGACCGTGGCCAACCTGTACCTCCCGGGTCTGAACGCCGACATCATCGACCGCGGCATCGTCACCGGGGACGTGCCCTTCATCTGGCGCACGGGCGCCACGATGCTCCTCGTCACGGTCCTCCAGGTCGCCGCGACGGTGGTGGCGGTCTACGTCGGGGCGCGGGTGGCCATGGCCCTCGGTCGAGACCTGCGCGCCGCCGTCTTCGACCGCGTCGAGACCTTCGCCGCGCGCGAGATGGCACAGCTCGGCGCGCCGACCCTGATCACGCGGAGCACGAACGACGTCCAGCAGGTGCAGATGCTGGCCTTCATGGGCCTGACGCTGCTCGTGACCGCGCCGATCATGGCCGTCGGGGGCGTGGTCATGGCGCTGCGCCAGGACGTCGAGCTCTCGGCACTCCTCCTCGTGGCGCTGCCGGCGCTGCTGGTCAGCGTGGGCCTGATCATCCGTCGGATGCGGCCCCTCTTCCGCCAGATGCAGGACCGTGTCGACGGCCTCAACGGCGTCATGCGCGAGCAGATCCAGGGCATCCGCGTCATCCGGGCCTTCGTCAAGGAGAAGCACGAGACGCAGCGGTTCGACGACGCCAACCAGGCCTACCTGGACGTCGCGGTGGCCACCGGTCGGCTCATGTCGCTGATGTTCCCCACCGTCATGCTGATCATGAACGTCTCGGTGGTGCTGGCCACGTGGTTCGGCGGCTACCGGATCGCCTCGGGCGACCTGCAGGTCGGCACCCTCACGGCGTTCCAGAACTACCTGATCCAGATCCTCATGGCGGTCATGATGGCCACCTTCATGCTCATGCTGTGGCCAAGGGCGGAGGTGTCGGCCGAGCGCATCACCGAGGTGCTCGAGACCGAGCCCAGCATCGTGGTCGACCCCGACGCCACGCCCGCCCACGTCGTCCGTGGCGAGGTCGAGCTGCGAGGCGCCTCCTACGCCTACCCCGGGGCCGAGGTCGACGTCCTGCGCGACGTGGACCTCGTGGCCCGGCCCGGTGAGACGACCGCGATCATCGGTTCCACCGGCAGCGGCAAGACGACGCTCATGAGCCTCGTGCCGCGTCTGTTCGACGTCATCGGGGGAGCGGTGCTCCTGGACGGTCACGACGTGCGCGACCTCGAGCCGCAGGCCGTCTGGGCCGCCATCGGGCTGGTGCCGCAGCGCGCATTTTTGTTCTCCGGCACCGTCGCCTCCAACCTGCGCTACGGCCGTGACGACGCCACCGACGAGGAGCTCTGGCAGGCGCTGGAGGTGGCGCAGGCCCGTGAGTTCGTCGAGGCCATGCCGGGTGGGCTGCAGGCACAGGTCACCCAGGGCGGCACCAACGTGTCGGGCGGGCAGCGGCAGCGGCTGGCCATCGCCCGCGCCGTGGTCAAGCGACCGCTGGTCTACCTCTTCGACGACTCGTTCTCGGCGCTGGACTACGCCACGGACGCCGCGCTCCGCCGAGCGTTGCGCGCCATCACGCGCGAGTCCGCCGTCATCACCGTGGCGCAACGCGTGAGCACCATCCGCGACGCCGACCGCATCGTGGTGCTCGACCAGGGCACCGTGGTGTCCACCGGCACGCACGCCGAGCTCATGGCCGACTGCGACGTGTACCGCGAGATCGTCCTCTCGCAGCTGACCGAGGAGGAGGCCGCATGAGCGGGCGCGGTCCCGCCTGGGGCGGAGCCATGAACCACGAGAAGGCCAGCGACTTCCGCGGCACCCTCGGGCGCATGGTCCAGCGGCTGCTGTTCCACCGTCGTCTGGTGCAGGCCATCGGGCTGCTCGGCCTGGTGGCCACCGCGCTCTCGGTCGTCGGACCGCGGATCCTCGGTCACGCCACCGACATCGTCTTCAGCGGCTACCTGTCCGACCAGTTCCCGGCGGGCGCCGACAAGGCCGAGGTGGTCGCGGGGCTGGAGGCCCAGGGCGACGACCGGATGGCCGACCTCGTGCGCGGTACCGACCTGCGGCCTGGTGAAGGCATCGACTTCACCTCCTTGGCCTGGGTCCTGGCCGGCGCCCTGGTGCTCTACGTCGTGGCCTCGGTGTTCATGTGGTGGCAGGGACGCCTCACGACCGTCGTCGTGCAGCGCACGGTGGCCGGTCTGCGCGGCGAGGTCGAGGACACCCTCAATCGCCTGCCGCTGGCCAGCGTCGACGCGCACGAGCGTGGTGAGCTGATGTCGCGCACGACCAACGACATCGACAACATCGCGCAGTCGCTGCAGCAGACCATCAGCCAGCTGCTGACCTCGGTCCTGACGGTGGTCGGGACGCTCGCCATGATGCTGTGGATCTCGCCGCTGCTCGCCCTCGTCGCCGTGCTGACGGTCCCCGTGGCCGTGGTCCTCACCCGCGCCATCATGAAGCGCTCCCAGCCCCAGTTCGTCGCCCAGTGGGCGGCGACCGGTGCCCTCAACGGCCACATCGAGGAGGTCTTCACCGGCCACGAGATCGTCAAGGTCTACGGCCGGCAGCAGCAGGCGCGCGAGGAGTTCGACTCCCGCAACGACGCCCTGTTCGGAGCCGCCTTCAAGGCACAGTTCATCTCCGGGGTCATCGCGCCGGTGATGATGTTCGTGTCGAACCTCAACTACGTGCTCGTGGCCGTGATCGGAGCGTTCCGCGTCGCGTCGGGGACGCTCTCCATCGGCGAGGTGCAGGCGTTCATCCAGTACTCGCGCCAGTTCACGCAGCCGCTGACGCAGGTGGCCTCGATGATCAACCTGCTCCAGTCCGGCATGGCCTCGGCCGAACGGGTGCTGGCGCTGCTCGACGAGCCGCACGAGGCGCCCGACTCGCCCGACGCGCCCTTCCCGGACCCGCTGCGTGGCCGGGTGGTCTTCGAGGACGTCAGCTTCTCCTACGGTGACGACCCCCTCATCGAGCACCTCGACCTGGTGGCGGAGCCCGGGCAGACCGTGGCCATCGTCGGTCCCACCGGGGCCGGCAAGACGACGCTCACGAACCTGTTGCTCCGCTTCTACGACCTGGACGACGGGCGCATCACGCTCGACGGCGTGGACATCGCGGCCATGGAGCGGGCTCGGCTCCGGGAGGCGTTCGGCGTGGTGCTGCAGGACGCGTGGCTCTTCCAGGGGAGCATCCGCGACAACATCTCCTACGGTGCGCACCGCGCCACCGAGGAGCAGGTGCAGGCCGCGGCCGAAGCGGCCTACGTCGACCACTTCGTGCGCACGCTCCCCGCCGGGTACGACACGGTCATCGAGGACGAGGGCGGCGGGGTCAGCGCTGGTCAGCGCCAGCTCCTCACCATCGCCCGGGCCTTCCTCGCCGACCCGGCCATCCTGGTGCTCGACGAGGCGACCAGCAGCGTGGACACCCGCACCGAGGCGTTGGTGCAGAAGGCCATGGAGCAGTTGCGGGCGGGCCGCACGTCCTTCGTCATCGCGCACCGGCTCTCGACGATCCGCGACGCCGACCACATCGTGGTGATGGAGTCGGGTCGCATCGTCGAGCAGGGCACGCACGACTCGCTCGTGGGCGCCGGCGGGCCCTACGAGCGGCTCTACGCGGCACAGTTCGCCGGCACGCCGCTCTAGGAGGGAGTCAGCCCTCGCGCAGGAAGGCGTCGGCGCGGCTCTTCGGCCGGCCGATGATGGCCCGGTCGCCGCGGTCCAGCACGGGGCGCTCCATGAGCCGCGGGTGCTCCACGAGCAGGTCCGCGACCTGCTCGGGCGTGGCGTAGGCGGCCGGGTCGAGCCCCTGGTCCTTGAAGAAGGAGTCCTTGCGCACCAGGGCGGCCGGCTCGTCCTCGAGGCGACCCAGCAGGTCGAGCAGGGCGGCCCGGTCGAGCGGCTCCTTGAGGTAGCGCACCTCCTCGACGTGGACCCCGGCCGCCGCAGCCGACTCGAGCGCGTGCCGCGAGGTGGAGCAGGCGGGGTTGTGGAGGATGGTGACGTCGGCCATGCGAGCAGCCTAGCCACGCAGGTCCTCCTGCCGACCTCGACGGATCGCTAGCGTGGGGCCATGTCCTCCGCTGCCGTCCGCTTCGACGTCGACGACGACGTCTGCACCATCACCCTCGACCGACCCGACGTGCGCAACGCCGTCGACGGCCCCATGGCCGCCGAGCTCCTGGCGGCGTTCGAGGCCTTCGAGGCCGACGACGCGCTGGCGGTCGCCGTGCTGCACGGCGAGGGCGGGAGCTTCTGTGCCGGAGCGGACCTGACCTCGGTCGCCGACCCCGACCGTCGTCACGTGCTCGACCCCGACGGGGCCGGCCCGATGGGCCCCACACGGATGGAGCTCACCAAGCCGCTGGTGGCGGCGATCGAGGGACACGCCGTGGCCGGCGGGCTCGAGCTGGCACTGCTCGCCGACCTGCGGGTCGCCGCGGAGGACGCCGTGCTGGGCGTGTTCTGTCGACGCTGGGGTGTTCCCCTCATCGACGGCGGAACGGTGCGGCTCCCGCGGGTGGTGGGGCACGGCCGGGCGATGGACCTCATCCTCACCGGACGCGCCGTCGAGGCGCACGAGGCGCTGCAGATGGGGCTCGTGAACCGTGTCGTGCCCGCGGGGCGCGCCCTCGACGTCGCCCACGAGCTGGCCGAGCAGCTGGCCCGCTTCCCGCAGGAGTGCCTGCGCGTCGATCGAGCGTCGGCGATCGCCCAGTGGGACCTGCCGCTCCTCGAGGCCCTGCGGGCCGAGGGTGCGGGCGGCCTGCCCGTGGTGGCGTCGGAGGCCGTCGCGGGTGCCGAGCGCTTCGTCTCGGGGGCGGGACGGCACGGGTCGTTCGACGATCCGTCGACGTCGACATGAGGCGATCGGGTCGCCCCGTGAGGCGATGTGGTCGATCCGGGTCCCGTCTGGCAGAATGTCGCCTTGTGTCCGACGCGGACGGGACCCTCTCAGCCCGGCCGCATGGGCCCACCAGCTTCGTGCCCGGATCGTGACCCCACCCGGTCCGGCGCGTCACCACACCACAGAGACCTGAGGAGACACCACACTCGTGGCCGTCAAGATTCGCCTGAAGCGCATGGGCAAGATCCGCACCCCGTTCTACCGCATCGTCGTCGCCGACTCGCGCACCAAGCGCGACGGTCGCGTGATCGAGGAGATCGGCACGTACAACCCCAAGACCGAGCCGTCCACGATCCACGTCGTGTCCGAGCGTGCCCAGTACTGGCTCGGCGTCGGCGCCCAGCCGACCGAGGCCGTCGCCGCGATCCTCAAGATCACCGGTGACATCGGTGGCACCAGCACCCTCAAGACGCCGGAGCCGAAGGCCGACAAGGCCGCGCTGTTCGACGCCGCTCTGAAGGAGCTGCACGCCGAGCCCAAGACCGAGGCGACCACCAAGAAGAAGGCCGCCAAGAAGGCTGCGCCGAAGGCCGACGAGGCCAAGGCCGACGACGCCGAGAAGGTCGAGGAGCCCAAGGCTGAGGAGCCGAAGGCCGACGACGCCGCCGAGAGCACCGAGGCCTGAGCATGGCCGGTCGCACGCAGGAGGTCATCGAGCACCTCGTGTCGGGCATCGTGGACCACCCCGACGAGGTCGACGTGAGCGAGAAGCAGACGCGGCGCGGCGACCTCTTCGAGGTGCGCGTCAACCCGGCCGACCTCGGCAAGGTGATCGGCCGTCAGGGTCGCACCGCGTCGGCGATCCGCACCGTCAGCGGAGCGGTCGCCGGCACCAAGGGTGCCCGCATCGACTTCGTGGACGTCGACCGCCAGCGCTGAGGTCCTGGCCATGCGCGTCGTGGTCGGTCGGATCGGCCGGGCTCACGGGATCAAGGGTGAGCTGACGGTCGACGTCCGCACCGACGAGCCCGAGCGAAGGTTCGCCCCGGGCACGGCGCTCCTGGCCGGCGACCGCACCGTCGTCGTGGCAGCCGCCCGGAACCACTCCGGGCGGCTGCTGCTGCGTCTGGAGGGGGTCGCCGACCGCACGGCGGCCGAGGCGCTGCACGGCCGTGTGCTGGAGGTCGACATCGACCCGGACGACGAGCCCGACGAGGACGACGCCTACTACGACCACCAGCTCGTGGGTCTGCGCGTGCACGACCACCACGGGGTCGACGTCGGCATCGTGACCGAGGTGCTGCACCTGCCCGAGCAGGACCTGCTCTCCGTCGATCTCGACGACGGCGCCCGCGGCGTCCTCGTCCCCTTCGTCACGGCACTCGTCCCCGAGGTCGACCTCGCCGCCGGTCACGTCGCGCTCGCCGACGTCCCGGGCCTGCTGGACCCCGACGCCCAGGCCGTCGCCACCCCTGACGCGGGCGACGGGACGTGAGCGAGGCACCGGGCGACCACGTCGCGCCGACGATGCGCATCGACGTCGTCTCGATCTTCCCCGCCTACCTCGACGCCCTCGACCTCTCGCTCGCCGGCCGGGCCCGCGCGAGCGGGCTGCTCGAGATCCGCACCCACGACCTGCGCGACTTCACGCACGACCGCCACCGCACCGTCGACGACACGCCCTACGGAGGCGGCGCCGGCATGGTGATGCGCCCCGAGCCCTGGGGCGAGGCCCTGGACGCCGTGACGAGCGACGAGTCCGTCGTCCTGGTGCCCACCCCCTCAGGCACGCCCTTCCGGCAGTCCCTCGCCCACGACCTGAGCCGCGAACGGCACCTCGTCTTCGCCTGCGGTCGCTACGAGGGCATCGACCAGCGGGTCATCGACCACGCCCGCGAGCGCTGGCGCGTCGAGGAGGTCTCCCTCGGGGACTTCGTGCTCAACGGGGGAGAGGTCGCCGCGCTCGCCGTCATCGAGGCCGTCGTGCGGCTCGTCCCCGGCTTCATGGGCAACCCCGCCTCCCTCGCCGAGGAGTCCCACGGGGAGGACGGGCTGCTCGAGTACCCGGTCTACACCAAGCCCGCGTCGTGGCGAGGTCTCGACGTGCCCGACGTGCTGCTGTCCGGCCACCACGAGGCCATCGCGGCCTGGCGGCACGAGCAGGCGGTGGCCCGCACCCGGGAGCGTCGACCCGATCTCCTACCCGACTGACGACTGCGACCGACCTCCGACGAGGCCCTGTGCGCCGGATTTAACACGAGGGCCACCGGCGTCATGCAGGTGAAACATTCCGGGCGTGGTTGAGGAAACCTGGCCGCCCCATGATGAACGCGGCTCCTCCAAGGACAGCACCGTGGCTGTGGGACGCCGATGTTCTTCACTCAACCAGTTACAACGAGGTGGGTATGTCAGTCGATCTTTCATGGCAGCTGCTGTGCACGGCGCTCGTCATCTTCATGACGCCGGGTCTTGCGTTCTTCTACGGCGGTCTGGTCAAGTCCAAGTCCGCGATCTCGATGATGATGCTGAGCTTCGGCTCGCTCGCCCTGGTCACGCTGCTCTACGTCCTCTACGGCGGCACGGGCATCGCCGGCAACGGCACGAGCGGCGGAAGCAAGCTCTTCGGCAACCCGTTCGAGGACTTCGGCATGTCGGACCTGATGTCGGGCGTCGGCGGCGGTGACGCGGCCAACGCCTTCGGCGGCCACGCGTTCCTCGTCGCCTTCTGCATCATCACGGTCGCCCTCGTGTCCGGCGCGGTCGCCGACCGGGCCCGTTTCTGGCCGTGGATGCTCTTCGCCGGGCTGTTCACGACCTTCGTCGTGTTCCCGACCTTCCGCTGGCTCTTCGGGGTGGACGCCGACGGCAACTTCTACGGATGGCTGGCCAACGACGTCTTCGGCTTCGGTGCGGCGCTCGACTGGGCCGGCGGCACGATCATCCACCAGTCCGCCGGTGCTGCGGCTCTCGCTCTCGCCCTGGTGCTCGGCAAGCGCAAGCTCGGCTTCTCCAAGGAGGAGTCCCAGCCGCACAACGTGCCGCTCGTGCTCCTGGGTGCCTCGATCCTGTGGTTCGGCTGGTTCGGCTTCAACACCGGTGTCTACGGAGCCGACGAGGGCCAGACGTCGCTGATCTTCTTCAACACGCTGATCACCCCGGCGGCCGCGCTCATCGGCTGGATCGTCGTCGAGACCTTCCGTGACGGCAAGGCCACCGCGGTGGGTGCGGCGTCCGGCATCGTGACCGGGCTCGTCGCCATCACGCCGGCCTGCGCCTTCGTCACGCCGCTCTGGGCGATCGTGCTCGGTGTCGTGTCGGGTGTGGCGTGCGCCCTCGCGGTCGACCTGAAGTTCAAGCTCGGCTACGACGACACGCTCGACGTCGTCGGCATCCACCTCGTCGCCGGCTTCATCGGCTGTGTCTACATCGGCCTGTTCGGCTCGGAGGCCCTGACCGGTGGCAGCCTGTTCTTCGGTGGCGAGACCGACCTGCTGTTCGCGCAGATCCTCTCGTCGCTCACGATCATCGTGTTCTCGTTCGTCGTGGCCTTCGCCATCGGCTTCGGCATCGAGAAGACGATCGGCTTCCGCGTGACCGAGGAGGACGAGGTCGCCGGCATCGACACCGCGCTGCACGGCTCGGAAGGCTACGCGCTCGACTGAGTCGTCACCTGAACCCCACGGAGGGCTCCTGCTCGGGCAGGGGCCCTTCGTGGCGTCCGGGGACAGATCTCGGCCGGGTCGGTTTCGTCGGCGCCGGGTCGTTGTGGCAGAATCGTCCCTTGGTGCACCGCGGTTCTGCCACAGGGGAGCCGTCGACGAGCACCGGTACGACACCAAGACTTTCTCACCATCGTTTCCGTGGGTGACCTGTGGCACCGGCGAGGAGTAGACATGACCAACTTGGTCGACCAGGTCGCAGCCGAGTCGCGACGCGACGACATCCCCGCGTTCCGCGCCGGCGACACCCTCAAGGTCCACGTCAAGGTCGTCGAGGGCAACCGCTCGCGCGTCCAGGTGTTCCAGGGCGTCTGCATCAAGCTGCAGGGCTCGGGCATCGGGCGCACCTTCACGGTCCGCAAGGTCAGCTTCGGCGTCGGTGTCGAGCGCACGTTCCCGCTCCACACGCCGGTCATCGAGAAGATCGAGGTCGCCACCCGCGGCGACGTCCGTCGGGCCAAGCTCTACTACCTCCGCTCGCTGCGCGGCAAGGCCGCGAAGATCAAGGAGAAGCGCGAGGACTGAGCGTCCTCCCGCGTGGCCGTCGAGCCCGCCCAGGATGCTGCGTCTAGGCTCACGTCGTGAGTGAGACCACCAAGCGCCAGCTTCCCGTCTGGCAGGAGTCCATCCTCCTCGTCGTCACCGCCATGGTGATGGCGGTCGTGGTCAAGGCGTTCTTCCTCCAGGCCTTCTACATCCCGTCGGAGTCCATGGAGCCGACGATGCTCGTCAACGACAAGATCCTCGTCCAGAAGGTCTCCTACTGGAGCGGGGACCCGCAGCGGGGCGACATCGTCGTCTTCGACGATCCCGGTGGTTGGCTCGACCAGAGCGAGTCCGCCCGCGCCAGCAACCCGGTGCAGAAGGCGCTCGAGGTCATCGGCCTGTTCCCCACGGGGGGCCACCTCATCAAGCGCGTCGTGGGCGTGGGTGGGGACCGCGTGGCCTGCTGCGACGACGAGGGTCGCCTGACGGTCAACGGTGTCTCGATCGACGAGCCGTACCTGAGGGACCCGAGCGCCAACGCCGAGTCCCGCTTCGACGTCGTGGTGCCCAAGGACCACCTCTGGGTGCAGGGCGACAACCGCGGCAACTCCGCGGACTCCCGCGTGCACCAGGGCGACCCGGGTGGCGGCTTCATCCCCGTGGACTCGGTCGTCGGCAAGGCGTGGGTCCGCGTGTGGCCGTGGAAGCGGATCGGTCTCATCCGGGGCAGCGACGCCTTCGCCGAGGTCCCGTCCGAACCCGCTTCCTCGCCGTGACCGGTCGGCCCACCCTCCGACTCGAGCGCAGCCTCCTGCGCGAGCGCTGCACCGTGCTGGCGTGCGCCGACGAGGTGGGCCGCGGCGCCCTGAGCGGTCCGGTCAGCGTCGGCGTCGTGGCGATCACCGCAAGCACCCGCACCGCACCGCAAGGGGTGCGCGACAGCAAGCTGCTGACCCCCGACGCGCGCACCCGACTCGCCCCCCGCATCCGACGCTGGGCCACCACCCACGGCGCCGGGTACGGCGTCGGCCACGCATCGCCCGCCGAGATCGACGACGTCGGCATCATGGCCGCCATGCGCCTGGCCGCTCGACGAGCGCTCGAGCAGGTCGAGACCCCGCCCGACCTGGTCCTGCTCGACGGCAACCACGACTACCTGAGCGTCCCGGACCAGGCCTCGCTCTTCGACGTCGCGGAGGTGCCGCTCCCGCCGGTGGTCACGGCGATCAAGGCCGACCTGCGCTGCGCGGCGGTCGCCGCGGCGAGCATCCTCGCCAAGACCGAGCGCGACGCGCTCATGGTCGAGCTGGCCCGTGAGCACCCGGAGTACGGCTGGCACGAGAACAAGGGCTACGCGGCCCCGGCGCACGTCGAGGCCCTGCGCACCCACGGGCCCAGCCACCAGCACCGTCGCTCGTGGAGCCTGCCGGGCAGCGTGCCGGCGGCCGGTAGTGTTCCGGTCATCGAGTCCGGTGCCGTCCGGGCGAGCGACGAGGCGATGGGGAGCAGATGAGCGCAGAGGACCTCGAGCGGTACGAGACCGAGGCCGAGCTCGCGCTGTACCGCGAGTACCGCGACGTCGTGAAGATCTTCAAGTACGTGGTGGAGACCGACCGGCGCTTCTACCTCTGCAACGCCGTCGACGTGAAGGTGCGCTCCGAGACGGGCGACGCCTACTTCGAGGTCTCCATGAACGACGCCTGGGTGTGGGACATCTACCGCCCGGCGCGGTTCGCCAAGAACGTCAAGGTGCTCACCTTCAAGGACGTCAACGTCGAGGAGCTGGCCGACTCCGACGTCAAGGTGCCGTCGAGCTGACGCAGTGCACCGCCGGCACGTTCGCCACCCGGATTCGGCCCCGCCGTGACCGTGGGGCCGTCTAGCATCGACGGCGTGGGCGGGTACGAGATCGGCATCGCGAGCGAGGGCTTGGAAGACTTCCTGCTCAACCTCGCGATCTTCCTGCCCGTCGCCGTCGCCAGCTATCGGCGTAGTCGTCACCTGAGCGGCTACTCGGTCACGAAGAGCCTCGTGATCGCCTACGGCGCGGGATCGTTCTGGATGCTCTGGTTCGTCGTCTGGTGGGTGAACCGCGAGCAGATCGCCCGCGAGTGGCGCGAGGTGCGCGACGAACGGGCGCGTCCGCGCGTCGCCGTCGCCGGGTAGTCGGGTCGCCCGAGTCCTGGACCGTCCGTCCACAAGGCGATGCGCGCTCGAGCGCCGTCGTCCACAGCCCGCGCCCGGGGTCTGTCGCCGGGCCGTCGTCCAGCCGACGCTGGAGGCATGACCTACGCACGCAACGACGCCGTCGGGCAGTACGGCGAGCAGGTGGCTGCGCGACACCTGGAGTCCCACGGCATGACGATCCTCGACCGGCGCTGGACGTGCCGGTGGGGCGAGCTCGACATCGTCGCCCGTGACGGAGCGACGATCGTCTTCTGCGAGGTCAAGACCCGCACCAGCCAGCGGCACGGCACCGGCTTCGAGGCGGTCTCCACCCGCAAGGCGCAGCGGCTGCGTCGCGCGGCGTCGGCCTGGCTGCAGGCGCACGGGCTGGAGCCGCTGGGCGTGCGGATCGACGTCGTGTCCGTGCGGATCCCACGCCGTGGCGGGCCGGTCGTCGAGCGCGTGAGCGGGGTGGCCTGATGGCGGCGCTGCACTCGGTGACCCTGGACGGCCTGACCGGGCGCGCGATCGAGGTCGAGGTCGACATCGCCAACGGCTTCCCGTCGACCGTCGTCGTGGGTCTTGCCGACGCGATCGTCAACGAGGCTCGCGACCGGGTGCGTGCGGCGGTGGTCAACTCCGGCGCGTCCTGGCCCGACCAGCGGGTCACGATCAACCTCGCCCCGTCCACCCTGCCGAAGACCGGGTCCCACTACGACCTGGCCATCGCCCTCGCGATGTTCGTCGAGAAGAAGATCGTGCCGCTCGCGGTCACCGTCGGGACGGTGTTCATCGGGGAGCTCGCGCTCGACGGTCGCCTCCGCGCTGTGCGGGGCGTCCTGCCCGCCACGGTCGCCGCGGCCGAGGCCGGGTTCGAGCGGGTGCTCGTGCCGGAGTCCAACGTCGGCGAGGCCGAGCTGGTCGAGGGCATCGGCGTCGTCGGGGTGCGGTCGTTGCGCCAGGTGGTGGCCATGCTCACCGGGCAGGAGGAGCCCGACGACCCGCCGGTCCCTCCGCTGGACGGCGGCGACGGCCTCGGCCACGCCTACAGCGACCGCGTGGCGGGTCTCGACCTCGCCGACGTGGCCGGGCAGGAGGACACCCGCACGGCCGTGGTGGTCGCTGCCGCCGGCGGCCACCACGTGCTCATGACGGGTCCGCCCGGCATCGGCAAGACCATGCTCGCCCAGCGGCTGCCCGGCCTGCTGCCGGACCTCACCCGCCCCCAGGCGCTGGAGGTGAGCGCGGTGCACTCCCTGGCGGGCGTCCTGCCGTCCGACGTCCCCCTCGTGCGGCGTCCTCCGTTCGTCGACCCGCACCACACGGCGAGCGCCGTCGCGATCGTCGGTGGGGGCCAACGGGTCATCCGTCCCGGTGCGCTGTCGCTCGCGCACCGCGGGGTGCTGTTCCTCGACGAGGCGCCGGAGTTCGCCTCGAACGTGCTCGACGCGCTTCGCCAGCCCCTGGAGAGCGGGCACGTGGTGGTCTCGCGGTCCGCCCAGACCGCGACGTTCCCGGCCCGCTTCCAGCTGCTCCTGGCGGCCAACCCGTGTCCGTGCGGACAGGGCGGGTCGGTGAGCGAGCCCTGCGAGTGCACCCCGCTGATGCAGCGGCGCTACCGCGACCGCATCTCCGGTCCGGTGCGCGACCGCATCGACATCCACCGCACCCTCGTCGCGCCGACCCGGCCGGAGCTCGTCCACGGCGTGTCCGACGCCCGGTCGACGCGGGACCTCGCGCCGCTCGTCGCGCGGGCCCGGTCCCGCCAGGCCGAACGGCTGGCCGGCACGCCCTGGCAGGTCAACGCGGACGTGCCCGGCGTCGACCTGCGCAAGCACTGGCCGGCGACGGACGCGGCCAGGCGGCTCGTGGACTCCCAGCTGCGCGGTCAACGGCTCTCCGCCCGTTCCGCGGACCGGGTGCTCCGCGTCGCCTGGAGCGTCTGCGACCTGCGCGAGGGGGAGCGGCCCGACGTCGAGGAGGTCGAGCTGGCGCTCGCCTTGCGCCGGGGCACCCCGCTCGGACCCCTGCTGCGGGACGTGGTGGTGGCGCCATGACGTCCGCGAACCGTCCCGCACGGCGGGGCACGCACGCCACCGACGCCGATGCGCGGATGGCGTTGAGCCTCCTCGTCGAGCCCGGCGACCCACGCCTCGTGGAGTGGATGCGCGAGCTCGACCCGGCGGGCCTCCTCGAGGTGGTCCGTGGTGACTCCCGACGCTCCCGCCTGGAGGTCCCCCACGCCTGGCTGGAGGGGGCCGCTCGGCTGGACCGAGCCGTGAGCGGTGCGCGCGCGAGGTCCGAGGCACACGGACTCCGCTGGGTCGTGCCCGGCGACGCGGCCTGGCCCGCGGCGCTCGACGACCTCGACCACGTGGAGCCCCTCGGTGGGAGCACCGGTGCACCGCTCGGGCTCTGGGTTCGCGGCCCCGCCGACCTCGCGTCGCTCGTGGAGCACGGCATCGCCGTGGTGGGCGCTCGCTCGTGCACGGCCTACGGGAGCGACTGCTCCTCCGAGATCGCGGCCGACGTGGCCGACCAGGGCGGCACGGTCGTGAGCGGGGCGGCCTTCGGCATCGACGCCGCGGCCCACCGCGGCGCCCTCGTGCAGGACCGACCGACCGTGGCGGTGCTCGCCTGCGGCGCCGACGTCGAGTACCCACGCACCCACGCCGCGCTGCTGCGGCGCATCGCCCAGGACGGTCTCGTGGTGTCCGAGCAGGCCCCCGGGCAGGTCGCGATGCGGTCACGCTTCCTCACCCGCAACCGCATCATCGCCGGGCTCACGGTGGGCACGGTGGTCGTCGAGGCGGCCCGCCGCAGCGGATCGCTCAACACGTTGAACTGGGCCGACGCCCTGGGGCGGGTGACGATGGCCGTTCCCGGTCCGGTCACGTCGCAGCAGTCCGCCGGGGTCCACCAGGCGCTGCGCGACGGGCGTGCGGTCCTGGTGACGAACGGCCGCGAGGTCCTCGACGCCGTGGCCGGCGTGTCGGCCGACGTGCCCGAGCCGGTCCGGCCGTCCGACACCGACCACGACCGGTTGGGCGGGCTGGCCCGGCGGGTCCTCGACGCCCTCTCCTTCACCGAGGCGCGCAGCACCGCCGACGTCGCGGCCGCCGCGCGAGGCAGCAGGGCCGACGTGGCCGACCTCCTGGCGGGTCTCGAGCGGCAGGGATGGTGCGCCCGCGTGGGGGACCGGTGGCTTGTGCTCCCGCGTGGTGCCTCGATCGCGGCCCGCCGACCCGTCACGCTGGGACCATGAGCGGAGCCTGGGACGACGCGCTCGAGGCGTTCACCGAGCACCTGCGCCACGAGCGCGACCTCTCCGAGCACTCCGTCCGCGGCTACCTCGTCGACCTCGGCCACCTGGCTGACCACGCTCGCGCCCTCGGGGTGGGCGAGCCGTCGGGGCTCACCACGCGGGCGCTGCGGAGCTTCCTGGCCAACCAGCAGACCCTCGGCCGGTCGCGGGCCACGCTGGCCCGACGCGCGACGTCGATCCGCTCGTTCACGGCCTGGCTGGTGCGCACCGGCCGCGCGACGAACGATCCTGGGGCCCTGCTCGCCAGTCCTCGCTCGCAGCGCGCCCTGCCCGACGTGCTCAGCCAGACCGAGGTCCGGGCGCTCCTCGACGCCACGTCGGCCGCGATCGAGACCGATGGTCCCGTGGGCCTGCGGGACCTGGCCATCCTCGAGCTGCTCTACGCGACCGGCGTGCGGGTGGGTGAGCTGTGCGGCCTCGACATCGACGACATCGACCGCGGTCGTCGCCTGCTGCGGGTCCTCGGCAAGGGTCGCAAGGAACGCTCGGTGCCCTACGGGCTTCCGGCAGCCGATGCGGTCGACGCCTGGGTCACCATCGGGCGGCCGACGCTGGTCGGTCCGGAGAGTGGGCCGGCGCTCCTGCTGGGCGTCCGCGGCGGTCGACTCGACCCTCGCGCGGCCCGCAAGATCGTGCACGACCGGCTCGCAGTGGTCGAGGGTGCCCCCGACCTCGGCCCCCACGGCCTGCGGCACACCGCCGCCACCCACCTGCTCGAGGGCGGCGCCGACCTGCGCAGCGTGCAGGAGGTGCTGGGCCACGCCTCCCTCGGCACCACCCAGATCTACACCCACGTGAGCACCGAGCGGCTGCGCGCCGCGTACCGGTTGGCGCACCCGCGGGCGTAGGACCCGGGCGTAGGACGTCGCGTCCTGCGGTTCCGTCGCCTACTCCTGCCGTCGACCTGCGGCGGCGTCGCTGTGGCCGGCCATCGTCCTGCGGCTGCGTCGCTGTGGCTCCGAGGCGGGTCGGTCTCCGAAAGGCCTTGACCGGAGCGGGGGTCTCGACTCGGTTGGGTCTGCGGGGTGCAGCTGGGTTCTCGCTTGCGGCTGCGTCGCTGTGACTGCGAGGCGGGTCGGTCTCCGAAAGGGCCTCGACCGCAGCAGGGGGCCTGGGCTCGTGTGGGTCTGCGGGGCGAGGCCACGATTCTCCCTCTGCGCGTGATCCACGCACGATTCTTCCTTCGCATGGACCGTCCCTCGCGAAGGAAGCATCGTGGCGACGACTTGGGCCCCGTACGGGCAGAGATTCTCCCTTCTCGTGGACCGTTCCACGCAGAAGGAGAATCCCTGCCCGCTCGACGCACGATGGGCCCCGGCGGACGCAAGATTCTGCCTTCGCGTGCTGAAGCCCGAACGATGCTGCGTTCACGACGGGATCCGACCACCAACGCAGCATCCTTCGACCCCTCACGCACGAACGCAGAATCGTGCGACACCCCGAGCCGCGCTCCGAGAGCCCAACCCGAGCCCGGACCCGTCCGCCGGTCGAGGCCCTTTCGGAGCGCAGGTCGACTCGCAGCCACAGCAACGCAGCCGCAGGAGAAGACCCACCCGCGGGAGCGCAGCGCGAGCGAAGACCCACCCACAGCGACGCAGCCGCAGGAGAAGACCCACCCGCGGGGGCGCAGCGCGAGCGAAGACCCACCCACGAGAGCGCAGCCGCAGGCGAACGGGAGAAGAGCCCCTCACCCCAGCGGATCGACCGGTGTCCCGCCCCGCACCACCATGAAGTGCAGGTGGCAGCCGGTCGACATCCCGGTCGAGCCCACCCGGCCGACGACGGTGCGGGTATCGACCCGGTCGCCGCGCGAGACCGAGGCCGAGGACAGGTGGGCGTAGGCGGTACGCACGCCGCCGCCGTGGTCCAGCACGACCCGGAGTCCGTAGGCGCCGTCACGCCCCGCGGACCGGACGGTACCGGCCTTCGCCGCTCGGACGGGCGTGCCGCAGGAGGCGCCGAGGTCGACGCCGTCGTGCAGCTTGCGGATGCCGGTCACCGGGTGCACACGCATCCCGAACGCCGACGTGACCGGCCCACCGACGGGCCGGGCGAGGTCGCCGAGCGAGCCCAGGGCGCCGGCCGGGGGCCGGGGGAGTCGGGCGTCAGGGTCCACGAGCACGAACCGCGACTCTCCGGTGAGCCGCTCGCGCGGGTCGAGGTAGCGCTCGCCCTGCAGTCGCCCGAGGTGCAGGCAGGCGCTCGCGCAGTGCGTCCCGCCCGGTGCGAGTCGACCCAGGACCTCGCCGGGCTCGACCGCGTCGCCACGCTCGACCGTGCGCCGCTCCACCGGTTGGTAGGTGGAGCGCTCGCCCCCGTGGTCGACGGTCACCACGCCCACGCCGGCCACCGTCCCCGAGAAGCTGACCCGGCCGGCCGCCACCGCACGCACGGGCTCACCCGGGGAGCCGGGCAGGTCGATCCCGCGATGCCCCGCACCGTAGGGGGTGTCGGGCGGGTCGAAGTCCGTGCCGACCACCCGTTGGCCGAGCGGCCACGACCACGACGGGCCCTCGTCCGAGGCCCTCGCCACACCGGTCGCCGTCGACAGCAGGATCGCGACGGCAGCGCCGACGGCGAGGATGAGGCGGGTGCGGGGGGAGTGGACCGGCATGACTCGAGCGAACCCCGTCGACGCTCGTCGCGGCAGGCCCGCGTCGCGACCTGTGGACACGAGTCGTCCGCAGGTGCCCACGGCGCCGGGTCTGTGGATTTCTCGTTCTCCCGCCCGGTGTCCTAGACTGACCCCATCACGTCCTCGGACGTGAAATTCGCACGCCCGTCTCCGTCGTGACGTCGCTCGTCGACCGAACGCCGGGCGCGATCCTGGTCCTGCTCGCAGGTTGGTTCGCGTGGCACGGGAGTCAGGGCACCGCCGACCGGCGGTGCATCAACCAGGAACGGACCACCCGCCGCAGGGCCGGTGCGTCCAGAGGAGGAATCGACCATGGCGGTCGTCACCATGCGAGAGCTGCTCGAGAGCGGCGTCCACTTCGGGCACCAGACCCGTCGTTGGAACCCGAAGATGAAGCGCTTCATCTTCACCGAGCGCAACGGCATCTACATCATCGACCTGCAGCAGTCGCTGGCCTACATCGATGCCGGCTACGAGTTCGTCAAGAACACCGTCGCCCGCGGCGGCACGATCCTGTTCGTCGGCACCAAGCGCCAGGCGCAGGAGCCGGTCGAGGAGCAGGCCAAGCGCGTCGGCATGCCCTTCGTCAACCAGCGTTGGCTCGGCGGCATGCTCACCAACTTCCAGACGATGCACCAGCGGCTCCAGCGCATGAAGGAGCTCGAGGAGATCGACTTCGACGACGTGGCCGGTTCCGGTCGCACGAAGAAGGAGCTCCTCCAGATGCGTCGCGAGTACGACAAGCTGAACCGCACCCTCGGCGGCGTCCGCGACATGGCCCGCACCCCGTCCGCGGTGTGGATCGTCGACACCAAGAAGGAGCACCTCGCGGTCGACGAGTGCAAGAAGCTCGGCATCCCGATCGTCGCGATCCTCGACACCAACTGCGACCCCGACGACGTCAACTACCCGATCCCGGGCAACGACGACGCCATCCGCTCGGTCAGCGTGCTGACCCGCGTGGTCGCCGACGCCGTCGCCGAGGGCCTGCTGCAGCGCGGTGGCGCCAAGACGGGCAACGAGGAGGCCGGCGCCGAGCTCGGTGGCGACGAGCCCCTGGCCGAGTGGGAGCGCGAGCTGCTCGAGAAGAAGGACGAGAAGAAGGACGAGTCCGCTGCCCCCGCCGCCGAGGCCCCGGCTGCCGAGTCCACCGAGGCGCCCGCCGCCGAGGCTCCGGCTGCCGAGACGACCGAGGCTCCGGCTGCCGAGGCCCCCGCTGCCGAGGCCACCGAGGCTCCGGCTGCCGAGGCCACCGAGGCTCCCGCCGATATGTTTTCCGTGTTGGGGTGCCGGGCCA
>NZ_JANLGG010000004.1:6513-32156 GCF_024655735.1 Aeromicrobium sp. 50.2.37 | reverse complement strand
TGTGGGGGGGGGGGGGGGGCGCGGCCCCCCCCCCCCCCCCCCCACCCCACCACCTGCCACCACCACGATCAGGGAAGAGACCACGCACATGGCCATTGCTGCCGCAGACGTGAAGAAGCTCCGCGACGCCACGGGCGCCGGGATGATGGACGCCAAGAAGGCCCTCACCGAGGCCGACGGCGACTTCGACAAGGCCGTCGAGATCCTGCGGATCTCCGGTGCGGCCAAGGCCGCCAAGCGTGGCGCCGAGCGTGAGGCCTCGTCCGGCCTCGTCGCCAACACCGGCACCGCCATCGTCGAGCTCAACTCCGAGACCGACTTCGTCGCCAAGAACGAGCAGTTCATCGAGCTCGCCGAGCGCCTGGCCACCGCGGCCGACGCCAGCAAGCCCGAGAGCGCCGAGGCCTTCGCCAAGACGACCCTCGACGACGGCAAGACCGTCGAGGAGACCGTCAGCGCCCTCGCCGCCGTCATCGGCGAGAAGATCGAGCTCGGCCGCGTGGCCGCGTTCGACGGCCAGGTCGCCGTCTACCTCCACCGTCGTGCCAGCGACCTCCCGCCGGCCGTCGGCGTGCTCGTCGAGTACACGGGCGACGACCTCGACGCCGCCCGCGGCGCCGCCATGCAGATCGCGGCCATGCGCCCGCGCTACCTCACCCGTGAGGACGTGCCCGCCGACATCGTCGCCAAGGAGCGCGAGATTGCCGAGGCCACGGCCCGCGAGGAGGGCAAGCCCGAGCAGGCGATCGAGAAGATCACCGAGGGTCGCGTCAACGGCTTCTTCAAGGACGTCGTGCTGCTCGACCAGCCGTCCGTCACCGACAACAAGAAGACGGTCAAGGCCGTGCTCGACGCCGCCGGCGTGAGCATCACGCGCTTCGCGCACATCGAGATCGGCGCCTGAGCGCAGGAGCCGACCCACGCACGACCACAGGAAGGACCGGAGCATCGTGAGCATCCACCAGACGAACGGTGACCCGGCCGACCCCCGTGGCGTGCAGGGCAGCACGGAGCTGTCGACGGCGGACGCCGGGACCCCAGGTCCCGGCGTCCGTCGCGTGCTGCTGAAGCTGTCCGGCGAGGTCTTCGGCGGCGGGAGCATCGGCATCGACCCCGACGTCGTCAACGCCATCGCCCGCCAGGTCGCCGAGGCCGTCCGCGAGGGCGCCCAGGTGGCGATCGTCGTCGGTGGCGGCAACTTCTTCCGCGGCGCCGAGCTCAGCCAGCGCGGCATGGAGCGGTCCCGCGCCGACTACATCGGCATGCTCGGTACCGTCATGAACAGCCTCGCCCTGCAGGACTTCATCGAGAAGCAGGGCATCGACACCCGGGTGCAGTCGGCCATCACCATGGGGCAGGTCGCCGAGCCGTACATCCCCCGGCGCGCCATCCGGCACCTCGAGAAGGGCCGCGTCGTGATCTTCGGCGCCGGAGCGGGCATGCCCTACTTCAGCACCGACACCGTCTCGGCCCAGCGTGCGCTCGAGATCAAGGCCGACGCGGTGCTCATGAGCAAGAGCGGCGTCGACGGGGTCTACTCCGCCGACCCGCGCACCGACGCATCGGCGCGACGCTTCGAGGAGATCACCTTCGCCGAGGCCCTGCGCCTCGGCCTCAAGGTGGTCGACGCGGCCGCGTTCGCGCTGTGCATGGAGAACGACCTGCCCATGATCGTGTTCGGCATGGAGGGCGAGGGCAACATCGCCCGCGTGCTGCGTGGTGAGAGGATCGGGACGCTGGTCCACGGTGGGACCGGACCACTCAACGGGACGACTACAGGAGACGCATCGTGATCGACCAGACCCTGCGCGAGGCCGGCAGCAAGATGGACAAGGCCGTCGAGCACACCCGCGAGGAGTTCGCCGCGATCCGCACCGGTCGCGCGCACCCGGCGATGTTCGCCCAGATCACGGCCGAGTACTACGGCACCCCCACGCCGCTGCAGCAGCTGGCGGGCTTCCAGGTGCCGGAGCCCCGCACGGTCATCATCAGCCCCTACGACCAGGGCGCGAAGAGTGCGATCGAGAAGGCCATCCGCGAGTCCGACCTCGGCGTCAACCCGTCCGACGACGGCAAGGTGCTGCGCGTGACCCTGCCCGAGCTCACCGAGGAGCGGCGCAAGGAGTACATCAAGCTCGCGCGCTCCAAGGCCGAGGAGGGCCGGGTGGCCGTGCGCGGTGTCCGCCGCAGCGCCAAGCAGGCCATGGACAAGGCCGAGAAGGACTCCGAGATCAGCCAGGACGACAACACCGGCGCCGAGAAGCGGCTCGACGGGCTGACCAAGCAGCACGTGGACCAGATCGACGAGATGCTCAAGAACAAGGAAGCCGAGCTCCTTGAGGTCTGAGGAGCCCGCCCCCACGGACGGACCCCTGAACGAGACCGACCCCGCGGTGGCGCAGAAGAAGAGCCGCGCCGGGCGCAACCTGCCGGCGGCGATCGCCGTCGGTGCCGCGCTCGGCGGCACGGTCGTGGCGTCGCTGTTCCTCTTCAAGGACCTGTTCGTCGCCGTCGTCGTGCTCGCGCTCGGCGTCGGTCTGTGGGAGCTGGCCAGGGCCCTCGGCAAGGCCGGGATCACCGTCCCGTTCCTGCCCGTGCTCACCGGCGGCACCCTCATGCTGCTCGGCGCCTACTACGGCGGCATGGAGACCGCGGCCGTCGCGATGGCCCTCACCGTCATCGGCACCCTCGTGTGGCGACTCTCCGACGGCGCCGACGGCTTCGTGCGCGACGCGAGCGCCGGCCTGTTCTGCCTGTCCTACCTGCACCTCATGGGCGTCTTCGTCATGCTCATGCTCGTCGAGGACGACGGACCCTGGCGCATCGTCGCGTTCATCGTGGCCACGGTCGCCTCCGACATCGGCGGCTACATCGCCGGCGTCCTGTTCGGCAAGCACCCCATGGCCCCGACCATCAGCCCCAAGAAGTCCTGGGAGGGCTTCACCGGCTCGCTCGTCTTCGGCATCGGTGCGGGCATCGGCACCGTGGTGCTCGGGCTTGACGGCGACTGGTGGGTCGGCGTCCTGCTCGGCGTCGCTGGCGTCGTCATGGCCACGCTGGGCGACCTCTCGGAGTCCCTCGTCAAGCGCGACCTCGGCATCAAGGACATGGGCGACCTGCTCCCCGGCCACGGCGGTCTCATGGACCGGCTCGACTCCCTCATCGCCGTCGCCCCCGTCGCGTGGCTGATCCTGCACTACCTGGTCACGCCTGCTTGATCTGCCGCCCACGGCCCGGCACCCCCGCCGGGCTGATCCGCCGCCCGGCCGGGCAGCCCGGTCGGTGCCGTCACGGCCGTGAAACAGGCATGAGGCAGGCTTGCGCCATGTCGATCAAGGTCTCGCTCCGCCACCGCACGACCTACCGGTTCGACCGCCCCGTCGCCCTGGGCCCGCACGTCGTGCGGCTGCGTCCCGCGCCGCACAGCCGCACGCCCATCGACGCCTACGCGATGAAGGTCTCGCCGGCCGAGCACTTCGTCAACTGGCAGCAGGACCCCTTCGGCAACTGGCAGGCGCGGCTCGTGTTCCCCGAGAAGGTCACCGAGCTGGACATCGACGTCTCGCTCGTCGCCGACCTCATGGTGATCAACCCGTTCGACTTCTTCGTCGAGGAGTACGCCGAGACCTTCCCGTTCACCTACGAGCCCCAGCTGGCGGCTGACCTCGCCCCCTACCTGCGCCCGGTCGGGGAGCGCGAGGCCGACGCCGGTCCCGGACCGGTCGTCTCCCAGTGGCGCGACACCCTCCCTGACCTCCCCGACGACGGCGTGCCGCTCGTGCAGTTCCTCGCCGGGCTCAACGACGCCGTCCACCGCGACGTCGCCTACACCGTGCGCATGGAGCCGGGGGTGCAGACGCCCGACGAGACGCTCACGCGGGCGATCGGCTCGTGCCGTGACAGCGCCTGGCTCCTCGTGTCGCTGCTGCGCCAGTACGGGCTCGCTGCGCGGTTCGTCTCGGGCTACCTCGTGCAGCTGGCCCCGGACCCGCTGGTCGCGGCGCAGGCCCTCGACGGGCCGGCGGGTGCCACCGAGGACTTCACCGACCTGCACGCGTGGGCCGAGGTCTTCGTGCCGGGCGCCGGCTGGGTCGGCCTGGACCCGACGTCGGCGCTGTTCGCGGGGGAGGGCCACATCCCGCTCTCGGCCACGCCCCACCCGTCGTCGGCCGCTCCCATCACGGGTGCGCTGGAGCCGGCGGAGGTGGAGTTCTCGTTCGTCAACGAGGTGACCCGCGTCCACGAGGACCCCCGGGTCACGCTCCCGTACACCGACGCCCAGTGGCAGCGCGTCGACGCGGTGGGGGCCGACGTCGACGCCCGGCTCGACACCGGCGAGGTGGGCCTCACGATGGGGGGCGAGCCCACCTTCGTGAGCGTCGACGACATGACCTCGGCGCAGTGGAACACCGACGCCGACGGTGACGAGAAGCGCGTCCTCGCCACCGAGCTCGCCGAGCGTCTGCGCCAGGTGTACGCCGCCGGTGGGCTCGTCCACCGCGGGCAGGGCAAGTGGTACCCGGGCGAGCCCCTGCCGCGCTGGCAGATCTCGATGCAGTGGCGCACCGACGGTGAGCCGTTGTGGAGCGCGCCGGACCTGCTGTGCGACCCGTGGGCCGAGAACGAGGCCGTCGAGCACGGCACGGCCGAGCGGCTGGCGCACGAGGTCGCGCGCTCGCTCGGGCTCCCGGCCGAGCAGGTGCTGCCGGCGTGGGAGGACCCGTTCGCCGTGCTCGCGCACGACGTGTCGCGTCCCGACGGACCCCGCCCTGACTCCATCGGTCCCGACGGGGCGGAGCAGGTCCCCGACGTGGGCCTCGTGGCCGAGCTCGACGCCGCCGTGGAGCGTCCGACCGGCTGGGTGCTGCCGCTGGCCACGGGGGAGACGTGGCGCAGCCCTGCCTGGCGCTTCCGGCGCGGTCGGCTCGTGCTGCTGCCCGGCGACTCCGCCGTCGGTCTGCGCCTGCCGCTGGACTCGATCACGTGGACCGACCCCGAGGCGTCGGGCGATCCGTCCTACCTCGAGGCCGGACCGGCCCTCGTGCCCGGCGTGCCCGACGTCGTGGTCGTCGATCCCGACGAGCAGCCCACCACGGCGCTCGCCTTCGAGGTCCGTCCCGGCAGCGAGGACGGGGCCGAGGTCCTGCACGTCTTCCTGCCACCCACCGAGCGGCTGGAGGACTACGCCGACCTGCTGCACGTGGTCGAGGCCGCCGCCGTCGCCGTCGGGACACCGGTCGTGGTCGAGGGCTACGGCCCGCCGCCGGATCCTCGCCTGACCCAGCTGAGCGTCACCCCCGACCCGGGTGTCATCGAGGTCAACGTGCACCCGACCCGCTCGTGGGCCGAGCTGAGCGCGCTGACCGACACGCTGTACGACGCCGCTCGGCGCACCCGCCTCGCGACGGAGAAGTTCGACCTCGACGGCCAGCACACCGGCACCGGCGGCGGCAACCACATCACGCTCGGCGGCACGACCCCGGCGCACTCGCCCCTCCTGCGTCGTCCCGACCTCCTCGTGAGCCTGCTGACCCACTGGCAGCGACACCCCTCGCTGTCCTACCTCTTCTCGGGGCGGTTCATCGGTCCGACGAGCCAGGCGCCGCGCTTCGACGAGGGTCGTCCCGAGGCGGTCTACGAGATGGAGATCGCGATCTCCGAGGTGCACCGCCTGGCCGCCGAGGCGGCGGAGAAGGACGAGCCCGTGCGCCCGTGGCTGGTCGACCGCGCCCTGCGGCACCTGCTCACCGACCTCACCGGCAACACCCACCGCGCGGAGTTCTGCATCGACAAGCTGTACAGCCCCGACTCGTCGCGCGGCCGCCTGGGACTGCTCGAGCTGCGCGGCTTCGAGATGCCTCCGCACCCGCAGATGGCGCTCGTGCAGGCCCTGCTCGTGCGAGCTCTCGTGGCGCGGTTCTGGGAGTCGCCCAGCACCGATCCGCTCGTGCGGTGGGGCTCGGCCCTGCACGAGGACTTCCTGCTGCCCCAGGGAGCGATCCGCGACGTCGACGCCGTGGTGGGCGACCTGCAGGCCCACGGGATCGCGTTCGAGCGGTCCTGGCTCGACCCCTTCGTGGAGTTCCGCTTCCCGCGGATCGGCCTCACCCAGGTGGCCACGCCCGCCGGTCAGGTCGAGCTGGAGCTGCGCAGCGCCATCGAGCCGTGGCACGTGCTGGGCGAGGAGGCCACGGGCGGGGGGACGTCGCGGTACGTCGACTCCTCCGTGGAGCGGCTGCAGGTGACGGTTCGCGGCATCTCGCGGTCGAGCCACCTCGTCACGTGCCAGGGTGTTCCCGTGCCCCTCACCCCGACCGGCGTGCCCGGTGAGTACTACGCGGGCGTCCGGTACCGGGCGTGGCAGCCGTGGTCGGCGCTGCACCCCTCGATCCCGGTGCACTCGCCACTGCACCTCGAGGTCGTCGACGTGGCGTCCGGCCTCGCGCTCGGCGGCTGCACCTACCACGTGGTGCACCCGGGTGGCCGTGCCTACGACCACCCGCCGGTCAACGCTCAGGAGGCCGAGGCGCGTCGGTCGAGCCGTTTCGTCACCCAGCCGGCCGGCACCGGCCCGGTCGACGTCGGCGCGCTCGTCGAGGCGGGTCGTCGCGCCCACAGCGACGAGTACCCCCACACGCTCGACCTGCGCCGGGTGCCCCCGGCTGGGGTGCCGGGCCCTGGGCGGCCGATGACATCGCCATGACGGTCCTGCGCGACTACGCGTCGGAGGTCGGCCAGCCGACCCTCGACGCCGCCCCCAGCCGCTACGACGAGGTCGTCGACGCCGACGGCTCCCTGCGGCCGGCGTGGCGCAGCATCGCCGCGAGCGCCCTCGAGATCACCGCGCCGCAGCTGCGCCGCGTGCACCGGGACATCGGTCGGTTCCTCGGCGACGACGGCGTCACCTACGGCCGTCCGGGGGAACCGCGGTCCACGTGGCGGCTCGACCCGCTCCCGCTCGTGCTGTCGCCGCAGGACTGGGCCCCGCTCGAGGTGGGGCTGGCCCAGCGTGCCGAGCTGCTGAACGCGCTGCTCGCCGATCTCTACGGCCCTCGGACGGTGCTGGCCGACGGCATCCTTCCGCCCGAGCTGGTGTACGCCCACCAGGGCTACCTGCGCGTGGCAGCACGAGCCTCCTCCCGCGACGAGCGTCCGCTCCTCGTCACGGCCACCGACGTGGCCAGGTCGCCGGGCGGTGAGTGGGTGGTCGTGGCGGACCGTGCTCAGGCACCGTCGGGCCTCGGGTACGCGATGGAGAATCGGCACGTCATCTCGCGCGTGCTGCCCGAGATGTACCGCGAGGCCGGGCTGCACCAGGTGGGGCCGTTCATCCAGGCGCTGCGCTCGACCCTCATGCAGGCCGCTCCCGACCACGTGGCGGACCCGCGGGTCGTGGTGCTCACGCCCGGGTCGTCGTCGGAGACGGCGTTCGACCAGGCCCACCTGGCGTCGAGCCTGGGCTTCCCGCTCGTGCAGGGCAACGACCTCGTGGTGCGTTCCGGGGCGGTGTGGATGCGCGTGTTCGGTCGACTCGAACGGGTCGACGTGGTCCTGCGGAGGGTCGACGCCTCCTGGTGCGACCCCCTCGAGCTCCGTGGCGACTCCCAGCTGGGCGTGCCGGGGCTGCTGGAGGCGGTCCGCCGCGGGAACGTGCGCATCGTCAACGGCCTCGGGTCTGGTCTGCTGGAGAATCCCGCCCTCCTGCCGTACATGTCGCAGCTGTGCGAGCGTCTGCTCGACGAGCCCCTCCGTCTCGCGTCGGTCCCCACCTACTGGCTCGGGGATCCGTCCTCGCTCGCGTTCGTCCGCAAGCACGTCGACGAGCTGACCGTCCGCTCCATCGACCGCAGCGTCGACGTCGAGCACCTCGGTCCCGACGAGCTGCTCCGCCAGGTCGAGGCCGCGCCGCACCGGTTCGCCGCGCAGGAGCTGCCCGCCTGGTCCCAGGCGCCCCGGCTCACCGGAGGTGCGGTGCGGCCCCAGTCGGTGGCGCTGCGGGCGTTCACGCTGCGCTACGGCTCCTCCTACCGACCGCTGCTCGGCGGGCTCGCCTCGGTGCTGGAGGGCGGCCGCACGGTCTCGAGCAAGGACGTGTGGGTGCTCAAGGAGAGCGCGGACGACCCCGACCAGCACCTGGCCGAGATCCTGCCCGTCACGTCGTCGAGCAACGTCACCCCGCCGGTGCCGCGCGTGCTGGAGGACCTGTTCTGGTTCGGTCGGTACGCCGAGCGCGCCGAGGACACGCTGCGGCTGGTGCTGGTCGCGCACGCGCTGGCCGAGGACTACCGCAGCCGGCCGTACAGCTCCGGCGGCGTCGCCCTGCGGGTGCTCCGGTCGGCGCTGCAGCAGCTGGTGCCAGGGACCTTCGACCTCACGGACCCGACGGCCATCGACGCCGACCTGCGTTCGGTGCTGCTCGACGCGGGGCGACCGGCCTCCGTGGCGCAGTCGTTCGCCGCCTTGCGCTCGGCCGCGCAGGGCGTGCGCGACCAGCTGTCGATCGACGTGTTCCGCGCCTTCGGCGCCACCGAGCGCGCCGCCGGGATGCTGGACGTCAACGACCACAGCCTGCAGGTCACCGAGAGCGCCGAGCGCATGCTCACGGGTCTGCTCGCCCTGCACGGCGCCACGGCGAACATGGTCCACGACGACGGGTGGCAGGTGCTCGAGGCGGGACGGTCCCTCGAGCGCTGCCTGCAGGTGGTCGTGCTGCTGCGTCGCTCGGTCACCGTGCGCCGCGGCATCGACGTGGACCGTCACCTGCACCAGGCGGTGCTGACGGCCACCGAGAGCGCCGTGACCCACCGTCGTCGCTACCGCGGGTTCGTGCGGGTCACCACCCTCGTCGAGCTGCTGCTCACCGACCCGGGCAACCCGCGGTCCCTGCGCTTCAACCTCGAGGCGCTGCGGCGGCACGTGGCGGCGCTGCCCGCCTCGACGGGATCGACCCGCCCGGAGCGACTCCTCGACGACCTCGCCGAGGAGCTCGACCGCGTCGACACCGCGACGCTCGTGCCCATCGAGGGCGAGGCGCGGCCGAACCTGGAGCGGCACCTGGACACCGTCGCCGTGCACCTGTCGCGCTTCGCGGAGGCGTTCGAGGCCATGCACCTGGCCGCAGCGCCGGCCCCGCGGTCGTTCGGCCTGGCGGGACGGGGGCCGGCATGAGGCTCGACGTCACCCATCGCACCACCTACGCCTACGACGACGACGTGACCGGCAGCTACGGCATCGGCTACCTGACCCCCCGCGAGCTGCCCTGGCAGCGCATCGAGCAGCACGAGGTCGTCGTCGACCCCACGCCGCTGGACCTCGCCACGGACGTCGACCACTACGGCAACACCGCCACGTTCTTCCAGCTCGACGAGGCCCATCGCGACCTCGTGGTGGTGGCGCGCAGCGTGGTGGAGGTCGACGTCCCGGTGGCGGACCCCGTCGCGCTGGCCGTGCCGTGGGAGCAGGCGCGGCCGACCGAGCGCCGTGACGTGCCGGACGCCTGGCAGGCGGTCGACCTCGCGCTCGCGTCGCCCTCGATCGACCATCCTGCTGCGGCCCACGCCTACGCGGCGGAGTCGCTGCGTCCCGGGCGTCCGCTGGGGGAGGCGGCACTGGAGCTGATGCACCGGATCTACGCGGACTTCGCGTACGAGCAGGGTGCGACGACCGTGACGACGACGATCTCGGACGTCCTGGAGGCCCGCGCAGGGGTGTGCCAGGACTTCGCGCAGCTGACCCTCGCGTGCCTGCGGTCGCACGGGCTCGCCGCCCGGTACGTGAGCGGCTACCTGGCGACCGAGCCGCCGCCGGGCAAGGAGCGGGTCCTGGGCGCCGACGCCACGCACGCGTGGGCTGCGGTGTGGGTGCCGGGCGGCGGCTGGCTCGCCCTCGACCCCACCAACGACCAGGCCGCGAACGAGCGCTACGTGACCGTCGCGTGGGGTCGCGAGTACGCCGACGTCCCGCCGCTGAAGGGCGTCATCTTCACCGAGGCGAAGACGTCGACGCTCAGCGTGGCCGTCGACGTCGTGCCGGTCTGAGATCACACCGGCCCGAGGTGCGCCGGGGGACCGCGGCCCGGATGATGGGGCCGGTGAAGGCCTTCTCCTGCCGTGTCTGCGGCAACCCCCTGTTCTTCGAGAACTCCGTGTGCGTCTCGTGCGGGACCGCGCTCGGCTACTCCCGCGTCGAGCACGAGATCGTGCCCGTCGACGAGGACGGCCGCTACGTCGACGCCGAGGGCCTCGTGTGGCACGTGTGCGTGAACCTCAACCTCTCCGGCTGCACGTGGCTGGCTCGGCTCGAGGGCGGCCAGTGCTTCAGCTGCGACCTCACCCGCACGCGACCGTCCGACGACGACCTCGAGGGGCTCTCGCAGTACCCGGTGGCCGAGGCCGCGAAGCGTCGCCTCGTGGTGGAGCTCGACGCGCGCGGCCTGCCCATCACGACGCGTGACGAGGACCCCGAGCAGGGCCTGTGCTTCGACATGCTGTCCAGCGTCGAGGAGAACGTGGTGATCGGCCACGCCGACGGCGTCATCACGATCGACCTCGCCGAGGGGGACGACGCGCACCGCAAGAAGGTGCAGGCCGAGCTGGCCGAGCCGTACCGCACGATGCTGGGGCACCTGCGGCACGAGGTGGGGCACTACTTCGAGTCCGTGCTGGTCCGTGGCGACGAGCGCATGACCGCGTGTCGAGAGCTGTTCGGCGACGAGTCGAAGGACTACCAGGCCGAGATCGACCGCCACTACGCCGAGGGACCGCCCGAGGACTGGCAGGAGTCCTACATCAGCACCTACGCGACGATGCACCCGTTCGAGGACTTCGCCGAGACCTTCGCGCACTGGATGCACATCGGTGACACCGTCGAGACAGCCCGCGCCTACGGGCTGACGACGGTCGACCCGACGGCGTTCAGCCTGTTCAGCGACCTGGTCCGGGGTGTCTGGGTGCCGTTGTCGACGGCGCTGAACCAGATCAACCGGGCGATGGGTGCCGACGACCTCTATCCCTTCGTGATCCCGGAGCCGGTGCTCACGAAGCTCGACTTCGTGGCCGATCTCGCCAAGGACCCCGTGCCCGCCACCTGACCCGCGTCACCGACCCCGTCCCACGTTTCGACACGGCTGGGGTCGGCCTGGGAGGATGGGCCGGTGAGCGAGCCCATCAAGACCCTGCCGCTCGTCCTCGAGCCTCCCCGTGGCCGCGGCAAGCCGCCGCGGCACCTCGCCGACTTCTCGGCCGAGGAGCGCAAGGCCGCGGCCGAGGAGCTCGGCCTGCCCGCGTACCGCGTCAAGCAGGTCGCGCACCACTACTTCGCCCGGCTGCAGCGCGATCCGGAGGCCATGACCGACCTGCCCGCCGCGCAGCGTGACGCGATCGCCGAGGCCCTGCTGCCTCCGTTGCTCACCTCGGTGCGCACGCAGGAGGCCGACAAGGGCGCGACCCGCAAGACGCTGTGGCGCCTGTTCGACGGTGCCCTCGTCGAGTCGGTGCTCATGCGGTACAGCGAGCGGGCGACGGTCTGCGTGTCGAGCCAGGCCGGCTGCGGCATGGCCTGCCCGTTCTGCGCCACCGGCCAGGGCGGGCTCCAGCGCAACATGAGCACCGCCGAGATCGTCGACCAGGTCGTCGACGCCGCCGCCGCGATGGCGAACGGGCTCGTGGCGGGCGGCCCCGGCCGTCTCTCCAACGTCGTGTTCATGGGCATGGGAGAGCCGCTCGCCAACTACAAGGCCCTGGTCGGTGCGGTGCGACGCATGACGTCGTCCGCCCCCGACGGCCTCGGCATGTCGGCCCGCAACATCACGGTGAGCACCGTCGGCCTCGCCCCGCGCATGCGCCAGCTGGCCGACGAGGGCGTGCCGGTCACGCTCGCGCTCTCGCTGCACGCCCCCGACGACGAGCTGCGCGACGAGCTGGTGCCGATCAACACGCGGCACAGCGTCGACGACGCGGTCTCGGCGGCGCGCTACTTCTTCGACGTGACCGGACGCCGGGTGTCCATCGAGTACGCCATGATGCGCGACATCAACGACCAGGCGTGGCGCGCGGACAAGCTGGCCGACGTCCTCATCGCCCATGGCGGCCGAGCCTGGGTGCACGTGAACCTGATCCCGCTCAACGAGGTTCCCGGCTCGCAGTTCACCCGCTCCCGCGACGAGGACATGGACGAGTTCGTGCGGCGTCTCGACGCGCGGGGCATCAGCACCACCATCCGTGACACCCGCGGCGACGAGATCGACGCCGCCTGCGGCCAGCTCGCCGCCACCGGCGACTGACTCCTGCGGCTCAGGCCAGCGGGTTCGGCAGCACCAGCTCGGTGTTGCGGTCGGCTGCCTTGCCCTCGTAGCCGGCGGTGCGCTGCTGGGGGTCGTTGGCGGCGAGCTCGCGCGAGAGTGACGCCAGCTCGACGGTGCTCGCGAGCCCGGAGTG
The DNA here is from genome assembly GCF_024655735.1 of Aeromicrobium sp. 50.2.37. Lineage (NCBI taxonomy): Bacteria > Bacillati > Actinomycetota > Actinomycetes > Propionibacteriales > Nocardioidaceae > Aeromicrobium > Aeromicrobium sp. 50.2.37. The sequence goes on along the minus strand of NZ_JANLGG010000004.1, from coordinate 19,722 downwards.
CTGCTCGGCTCCGGCGTGGTCGACCATCGTCGTGAAGATCGAGAGCGTGCCGTCGCGGTTGTCGACGAGCTCCACGAGCCGCGACTGCTGCGGGAAGTCGACGTGCGAGGCGCAGCTCATCTCGTAGAACCCGCCTGAGCCGTCGGGGCGGGCGTGTGCCGTGATCGCGTTCTTGTGCGTGTGCCCGTTCACCCACGCCACCACGTTCGGGTGCACCAGCAAGGTCGAGACGACGGCCGGACCGAGCACGCGGACCTGCGCGTCGCCGCCCGTGAGCACGAGCGGGTTGGTCATCGTGGCCGACGTGTGGTGGCTGAAGACCATGACGTACCGGTCGGTCGACGCCGCGAGCACCTGCTCCAGCCACGCCGCCTGCGCCGCGTCGATGGAGCCGTCGGCGTACCCGTTGGGGTTCACGGTGTCGAGGACGACACAACGGAGGGAGCCCTGGTCGAACGTGTAGTACGCCGTGCCCTTCGACCGGTTCTCCGCCGTGAAGCCGTGGCCCACCGGGGCGCCGCTGGTCCGGAAGTGCTCGTCCACGACCTGCTTGCGGGTCAACGAGCGCCGCGCCGGGTCGGCCGAGACCAGGCGTGCCGACAGCAACGAGAGGGCTCCCAGCAGCGGCGTGGCGTTCGCGGTGCGGAGCGCGTCGAGGACGTCGGCCTGGGACAGCCCGGGCGGCAGGCTGGTCGCCTTGAGCGGGCCGGTGCCGACCAGGCCGAGGGGGAGGGTCTGCGGGAAGTTGCCCTGCACGAGGCCGTCGTGGTTGCCGAACACCGAGTACCAGGGCATCGAGAGACCCTCGGGGGTGAACGGCCGGCGTGCGGCGTCGAGCAGGCCGTTCTTCGCCGGGAACCCGTAGCGCGAGCGGTACTGGTCGTTCTTCCCGCCCTCGGGGTGCCAGTAGTGCGTGTCGGACGTGCCGCTGTCGTGCACGCCCTCCCACCGGTTCGGGTTGCCCGAGTCGGGCCGGACCGGCCGACCGCCGTCGAGGACGTCGATGTTCCAGCGGACCTCGTTGTACTGGCAGTTGTCGGAGTTGTCGCCGGTCTGGATCGCGAACGCCAGCGGGCTGCCGGTGACCGGTCCCGCGGTCACGTCGTTGACGGCGCGGACCATCGCGTCGCTCGTCTGGGCCGTGAGCATCTCCTGGGGCCGGTAGCTCGACGTGAGGAGCCCGCCGAGCGTGGGGTCGCCGGGGGAGTAGGCGTCGTCGAGACGGTCGAGGTACTCCACGCGCATCGGGGACTGCGCGTCGATCACGTGCACGTCGGTGAGGTGGACGAACGAGACCACGGCCTGGCGGCCGGTGGCCCGCGCGTCGCCCGGGGTCGCCCCGAGATCGGCCCGGACGACGTGCGGCTCCCCGCCAGCCGTCACCAGACGCGCGTACCCACCGGGACCGGGGGTGCCGCGCACGAGGCGTCCCGCCAGCGTGGTGCCCGCCGACGAGGCCGGCGACACCGCCGCCCGCGAGATCGACGGCAGGCCGACCACGGCCGCCGTGCCGAGCAGGGTTCCGGAGCGCAGCAGTGCGCGACGAGTGACCGTCATGCCCCCACCAACGACGCGATGTGCTCCAGGTCACGTCGGACAGGTCGTGCGGAGCGCCGCCGGCGCGGTCGGTAGCGTGGCCGCGAGCCGACCGAAGGAGCACCATGCTGGGAGTCCACCGTGACGGCGACGTCGTCGTCCTGGAGCTGCAGCGCGAAGAGCGTCGCAACGCCCTGAACCTCGACCTGTGCCGCGCGATCGACGAGGCGGCGCGCGACGCCGTCGGTGACGGACCGGCGGCCGGGGGAGCCCGGGCGATCGTCATCACCGGTCAGGGCACCGCGTTCTGCTCCGGCGCCGACCTCGGCGGCGTGTACGGGGAGGTGGGGGCACCTCCCGCGAGCTCTGCGAGTGGGGGATTCCTGGAGGCGCTGTACGGCATGCTGCACGGCCTGGCGCTGCTGCCGGTCCCCATCGTCGCCGCCGTCAACGGGCCCGCCATCGGCGCGGGGACGCAGCTGGCCATCGCGTGCGACCTGCGCGTGGGTGACGACACCGCGCGGTTCGGAGTGCCGACCGCGCGCAACGGCATGGCGGTGGACGCCTGGACCATCCGCACGCTCGCGGCGCTCTCCGGCACCGGTCCGGCGCGTCGGATGATGCTCGCCGGCGAGCTGATCGACCGCGACGAGGCCCTGTCGCACGGACTGGTCGACCGCGCCGGGACCCTGGACGACGCCCTAGCCTGGGCGCACGAGATCGCCACGCTGGCGCCGCTCACGCTCGCCCACAACAAGCTCGTGCTCAACGGCACCCATCACGACGATGCGGCGATCGAGCAGAGCTTCCGCGACGTGTGGGCCAGCGACGACGTGCGTGAAGCCGCCCAGGCGCGTGCCGAGAAGCGCACGCCCGTGTTCCGGGGACGCTGATGGCCAGCCTCGGCTTCGACCTGCTGGACCGGCACGTCGTCAGCGGCGGTGCGGACGACCCGGCGGCAGGTCGCCTCACCTTCGCCCGACTCCTGGAGCGGTCCGCGTCGCTCGCGTCCGGACTCGGCATGCTCGGGGTGCGCCCCGGTGACGAGGTGGGCGTCCAGGTCGACGACGTCGACCGGGTCCTCGTGGTGTGCGCCTGCATCCGCATCGGGGCCCTGCCCGCTCCCGACGGCGTGGTGGTCGTGGTCGCCGGCGACGACGGACCCGTGGTGCGGGTCGGCGACGACGTGCACCCGCTCGACCTGGTCCGGCAGGCCGGGTCGGGTGATGCCGCGATGGCCCTGGCCGACGACACCGAGGGCTATCGCGACGCGGTCCTGCGGCACGCGGCCGACGTCGTCGAGCCGTTGTTGGAGCGTCGCCCCGTCCTCTGAGCGGGCCGCTGCTGCGTCGCTTCGGCTGGGGGTTCGCGCACTGCTGCGTCGCTCCTGGTGGGCGTTCGCTCGATGCTGCCTCGCTGTGGCTTCGCGTTCTCCTGCGGCTGCGTCGCTGTGGCTGCGAGTCGCCCTGCTCTCCGAAAGAGCCTCGGCCGGAGCGGGGGTTCTCGGCTCGGCTGGGTCTGCGGGGCGCGGCCACGATTCTTCATCTGTGCGGGATCCACGCACGATGCTTCCTTCGCGTGGACCGTGCCTCGCGAAGGAAGCATCGTGGCGACGAAAAAGGCCCCGTACGGGCAGTGATTCTCCTTCTGCGTGGAACGGTCAGCGCAAAGGGAGAATCCCTGCCCACCCGCCGCACGAGACGCCCCGGCGGACGCAGGATTCTGCCTTCGCGCGCGGAAGCCCGAACGATGCTGCGTTCACGACCGAATCCCGCAGCGAACGCAGCATCCTTCGCCCCCACACGCACGAACGCAGAACCTTGCGTCCCCCGAGCCACGCTCCGAGTGCCCGCCCGAGCCCGGACCCGTCCGCCGGTCGAGGCCCTTTCGGAGCGCAGGTCCACTCGCAGCCACAGCGACGCAGCAGCAAGGCACGACCCGGCCACAGCGACGCAGCAGCGCGTGCAGGCCCAGCGGAGGCGGCGGATCGTCCACATCCCTCGAGACGACCGGCAGGGGAGGGCTCAGGAGCCCTCGACGTCGAGTCCGGCCCAGGTGGCCACGCGGTCCCAGACACGGCGTCGAAGAGCCGGGTCCTCCTTCGGCCACGGGGCGTAGTGCGGCGAGCGACGTCGGCGGTCGCACCAGAACCCGTCCTGCCCGGTCCGCGACGTCGGCACCGCCGCCAGCCACACCATCGTGTCGGCGCCCTCGGCCGCGGTGCGCAGCACCGGACCCACCAGCCTCGCGAAGCCGGGCAGGGAGTCGGTGATGCCGGGCGTCTGCGCCCAGCCGGGGTGCATCGAGTGGCTCGGCAGCTGCGGGTGCCTCTGGGCGAGCAGCTCGGCCACGACGACCTGCAGCCGCTTCGTGCGGGCGTAGGCGCGCACGCCGTCGTAGATGCCCTCGCGGTACTGCAGGTCGTCCACGAGTGCCTCCGTGAGCGGGGCGGTGTACATGCCTCCGGACGAGACCCACACGACGCGCCCGTCGTCGGCCGCCTCGAGCAGCGGACGGACGAGCTCGGTGAGCAGGAGCGGGCCGAGCACGTGCGTGGCGAGCGTCAGCTCGTGACCCTGCGCCGACTCCGTGCGCTCGGTCGGCATGACGCCGGCGTCGTGCACGATCGCGTGCAGCGCGCCGAGGTCGGCCCGAAGACGCTCCGCGTAGCGGCGCACGTCGTCGAGGTCGCTGACGTCGCACACCTCCTCGCGGAGCTCGGCCGACGGCAGCGAGCGGCGGATCTCGACGGCGGCGTCGGCCAGGCGGTCGGCCTTGCGTCCCACCAGGTGCACGGTGGCGCCGAGCTCGGCGAGTCCCGTGGCCGCCGCGGCGCCCAGGCCACCGCTCGCTCCCGTCACGACCACGTGGCGGCCCCGGAGCGAGTCGGGCTCGGGGTCGGCCGGCCACCAGCGACGACGCAGCCGTGGTCCGATGCTGGAGTACCCGGGCAGCACCGTCTTGTCGAGGATCGTGTCGGCCAGGTCGGTCAGCGTCGAGGACATGCCTCCACGCTAGAGAGGTGGGTCGCCGCAGGCACCTCCAGTCGACGTGCCGTGCGCTACAGGAGGCCCGCGTCGTGCATGGTGATGGCCACCTGCACGCGGTTCACGGCGTCCAGCTTGGTGAACAGGTGGGAGATGTGCGCCTTCACGGTCGCGAGGCTCAGGTGCAGCTCCGAGGCGATCTCGGCGTTGGACGCGCCTCGCCCGATCGCCCGCGCGACGTCGCGCTCGCGGTCGGTCAGCGAGGCCACCAGCTCGGCGGCCCGCGTCTCGCGGCCGTCGCCCGAGCCGTCCGTCACCTGCTCGATGAGTCGCCGGGTGATCGCCGGCGACAGCGCCGGCTCGCCGGAGGTCACCGTGGCGATGGCCTCGACGATCTGCGCCGGCGGGGTGTCCTTCAGGAGGAACCCGTGCGCCCCTGCGGCCAGCGCCCGCACGACGTAGTCGTCGGCGTCGAAGGTGGTCAGCACCAGGACGCGCGGCGCGGAGTGCAGGGCGACGATCGCGGCGGTCGCGTCGATCCCGTCCATCACCGGCATCCGCAGGTCCATCAGCACCACGTCGACGTCGCCCTCGCGGACCCGGGCGACCGCCTCGCGGCCGTTCGACGCCTCGGCGACGACCTCGAGCTCGTCGGACCCGCCGAGCATGAGCGCCAGGCCGGCGCGCACCAGTGCGTCGTCGTCGACGAGGAGCAGCCGGGTCACGCCGGCCACGGTACCCACGCCTCGAGCACGTAGCGCTGGTCGGGCGTCACCTTCTGCGTCAGCCGACCGCCGGCGAGCTCCACCCGCTCCCGCAGGCCCACCAGGCCCAGGCCGGCCCCCGGTGGTGGCGCCGTGGTGCGGGTGGTGCCGACGCGCAGCGGGTTGGTCACGACGGCTCGCACGCCCGCTCCGCCCTCGGCATCCACGCGGACCGTGACGGCGGTGTCGGTCGCGTGCTTGTGCGCGTTGGTGAGGCCCTCCTGCACGACGCGGAAGATCGTGCGGCCCTCCGCGTCGGGAACGTCGTCGAGATCACCGTCCACCGACAGGTCGACGCGCATCCCGGCACGCGCCCACTCCTCCACGAGGATCCGCAGGTCGCCCGCGGACGGCTGCGGCAGCTCGGGGGCCGCGTCGCCGGGACCGTCGCGGAGCACGCCGAGCACACCCCGCAGCTCGGTCATGGCCTGGTGGGCCGTCTCCTGGATCGTGCGGGCGGCCTCACGCACCTGCTCCGGCGGGAGGTCGTCCCGGTAGGCCAGCGCCCCCGCGTGCATGGTGACCAGCGAGATCCGGTGCGCGAGCACGTCGTGCATCTCCCGGGCGATGCGCGTGCGCTCGGCGCCGCGGGCCTGCGCCACCTTCGCCGCCTGCTCCGCCTCGGCGATCTCGGCCCTGGAGCGGAGCGTGGCCAGCAGCTCACGTCGCGACCCGACGTAGAGCCCCACCGCCACCATGAGGCCGATGACGACGACGACCACGGCGGCGTCGAGTCGTGGGTCGGGCCCCGGGACCGGGTTGATGGCCACCACGACCGGGATCGTCAGTGCCACGACGATCGTGACGGGGACGATCTCGCGCCAGCGTCGGCGCGTGGCCAGCGACACGAGCGCGAGGCTCGCCGCGCCCCCGGAGCTGAACGACACGATGCTCACGACGTTGGTGACGAGGGCGGTCGCCACCGGGAAGCGGTGCCGCCACCGGAAGGCGGCCACCGTGCTGACGACCCCGATCGCGATGTCGGCAGCGAACCATCCGGGCGCGTTGGCGAGCTGCCACGGTGCGAGCTCGACCCACGACAGCGCGGTGATCGCGAGCACGAGCAGGAGTCGCCAGACCTGCCCCCATCGCGTCACGGTCGGGGGCGGGGGGTTCACCGGCGTCACGCTACCGACGTGGGTGCGGGGCCTGCCACGTCCACCCGGCCGACGAGGCTCATACTTTCGGCGACCGGATCGTGGCTGCGTGGCGGATGCCCACGACGCACGACGTCGGGCAGGCTGGGGGTCATGATCCAGGTCCAGAACCTCACCAAGACGTACGCCGGCTTCACCGCCGTCGACGACGTCAGCTTCACCTGTCGCCCAGGGGCCGTCACCGGCTTCCTCGGGCCGAACGGTGCCGGCAAGTCGACGACGATGCGCATCATGACCGGCCTCACCCCGGCCTCCGTCGGCCAGGCCCTCATCGACGGCGTCGACTACCGCGACATCCCCAACCCGGGCACGCAGGTCGGCGTGCTCCTCGACGCCTCGGCGCAGCACGCCGGCCGTACCGGCCGCGAGATCCTCACCCTGTCGGCCCTGACCATGGGTCTGCCCAGCAGCCGCGTCGACGAGATGCTCGAGCTCGTCAGCCTGAGCGACACCGAGTCCAGGCGCCGGGTGAAGAACTACTCGCTCGGCATGCGCCAGCGGCTCGGCATCGCCAACGCGCTGCTCGGCGATCCCAAGGTGCTCATCCTCGACGAGCCGGCCAACGGTCTCGACCCGGCCGGCATCCACTGGATGCGCAGCCTGCTGCGCCACTACGCCGACCGCGGCGGCACGGTGCTGCTGAGCTCGCACCTGCTGCACGAGATCGAGATCATCGCCGACGAGATCATCGTCATCGGCCACGGCAAGATCGTCGCCCAGGGCACGAAGGACGAGCTCATGCACCGCGCACGCGGCGGAGCGGACTCCACCTTCGTCCACTCGGTCGACGACGAGCAGCTGCAGAAGGCGCTCGTGGGCGCCGGGCAGCAGCCCACCGCCGTCCAGGGCGGCCTGCAGGTCGCCGTCGGCGCCGAGCAGGTCGGCCAGGCCGCCCTCGCGGCCGGCGTCGCCCTCGTCGAGCTCCGGCCCGCCGGAGGCGCGGGGCTCGAGGACATGTTCCTCGAGCTCACGTCCGCGACCCAGCGCGAGAAGACCATCACCGAAGGAGGCGTGGCATGAGCGCCACCACCGCAAGCCCGCTGCCCGCGTCGGTCTCCACCGACCGTCCCGGCATCCCGTTCGCCCGGCTCGTCCGGGTCGAGCTGCGCAAGATGTTCGACACCCGCGCCGGTCGCTGGCTGATGATCAGCATCGTCGTGCTGTCGCTGATCGCGGCCGTCTCGGTGATCGCGTTCGCTCCCGACAGCGTCATCTCCTACTCCGTCTTCGCGACCGCCTTCGGCGTGCCGCTCGGCATCCTGCTGCCGGTGGTGGCGATCCTGTCCGTCACGGGTGAGTGGAGCCAGCGCAGCGGCCTGACGACGTTCACCCTGGTGCCGCACCGCGGTTCGATCATCAACGCCAAGATCGTCGCCTCGGTGCTCGTCGGCATCATCTCCGTGCTGGTGGCCTTCGGGATCGGCGCGGTCGGCAACCTGGCCGGGGCCGCGATCAACGGCCTCGACGCCGACTGGGACGTCACGCTCACCCAGTTCCTGACCATCCTGCTGGCCAACATCCTGGGTCTGCTGCTGGGCTTCACCCTCGGCGCGCTGTTCCGCAACACGCCCGCCGCGATCGTCGGCTACTTCGTGTACGGGTTCGTCCTGCCGACCGTGTTCGGGATCCTGGCCGCGTTCCAGGACTGGTTCAAGGACCTGCAGCCGTGGATCGACTTCAACTTCTCGCAGAGCAAGCTGTTCGAGGGCAACCTCACCGGCGAGGAGTGGGCACAGCTGGGCACGTCCGGGGTCATCTGGTTCGTGATCCCGCTGGCGCTCGGCATCTGGCTGATCCGTCGGTCCGAGGTCAAGTGACCCGACGGCGATGAGACCTCCGGCGCCCGGGCGGGACACCCGGCGCCGGTGAGAGAGAATGGCGACATGCGAAAGCGTGTCGCCATTCTCGGTTCCACCGGCTCCATCGGTACCCAGGCCCTGGAGGTGGTCGAGGCCGCCCCGGAGCGGTTCGACGTGGTGGCGCTCGCAGCCGGCGGCTCGGACCCGGGCCTGCTGGCCGCCCAGGCGATCCGGCACGAGGTGGAGCTGGTCTCGGTGGCCAAGGCGACCGCCGCCCAGGACGTGCAGCTGGCGCTCTACGCCGAGGCCAAGCGACGCGGGTGGTCCGAGGGCGACCACCGCCTCCCGAAGCTGCTCGCCGGACCGGACGCCGCCACCGAGGTGGCCCGGGCCGACGTCGACGTCGTGCTCAACGGCATGACCGGGGCCGTGGGACTCAGGCCGACGCTGGCCGCGCTCGAGACCGGGACCACGCTCGCCCTCGCCAACAAGGAGTCCCTCATCGTCGGTGGCGACCTGGTCACCTCCCTTGCCGCACCGGGTCAGATCGTTCCGGTCGACTCCGAGCACTCGGCCATCGCTCAGGCCCTGCGTGGCGAACGGATCGAGGACGTCCAGCGCCTCCTGGTGACGGCCAGCGGTGGACCGTTCCGTGGGCGGACCCGCGACGAGCTGGCCGACGTCACGCCCGAGCAGGCCATGGCGCACCCCACGTGGGACATGGGTCCGGTCATCACGATCAACTCGGCCACGCTCGTCAACAAGGGTCTCGAGGTGATCGAGGCGCACCTGCTGTTCGGCATCGGCTTCGACCGCATCGACGTGGTCGTGCACCCGTCGTCGGTCGTGCACTCCATGGTCGAGTACGTCGACGGGTCGACGATGGTGCAGGCCTCGCCGCCCGACATGCGCCTGCCCATCGCCCTCGGGCTGGCCTGGCCCGAGCGCGTGCCCGGGTCGGCCCGGGCCTGCGACTGGAGTGCCCCGACCGCCTGGGAGTTCTTCCCTCTGGACGAGACCGCGTTCCCCGCCGTCCGCCTGGCGCGCCAGGCGGGGGAGCACGGTCGGACGGCGCCGGCGGTGCTCAACGCGGCCAACGAGGTGTGCGTCGACGCCTTCGTGGCCGGCGAGTTGGACTTCCTTGGCATCGTTGACACCGTGGGAGCGGTCCTGGCCGAGCACCTCGACGACCCCGACGTCGCCCACGCCGACCTGACCCTCGACCTCGTGCTCGAGGCCGACACCCGAGCCCGGGACCGGGCGAGGGCCCTGGTGGAGGAAGCTCCCATGCGATCGAACACCGTGACAGCACCGGGCGGGACCCGCGCATGATCGGGCTCATCTACGCCCTCGGCGTCGTCGTCTTCGTCCTCGGCGTCATCGCCTCGATCGCCCTGCACGAGCTCGGCCACCTGTACCCCGCGAAGAAGTTCGGCATCAAGGTCACGCAGTACTTCGTCGGGTTCGGCAACACCGTCTGGTCGTTCCGACGCGGCGAGACCGAGTACGGCATCAAGTCGATCCCGCTCGGCGGCTACGTGAAGCTCGTCGGCATGCTCCCGCCGGAGCGGCGGTCGCAGGAGGACGTGCCCGTCGGGGGAGAGGCGGCACCCGAACGCGTCCGCGACACGAACACCGGCCTGTTCACCCAGCTGGTCAGCGACGCCCGCCACGCCGAGTACGAGCTCGTCGACGAGGACGACGCCGACCGGCTGTTCTACAAGAAGCCGTGGTGGCAGAAGCTCATCGTGATGGCCGGCGGCCCCATGGTGAACGTGGCCATCGCGGTCGTGCTGTTCGCCGTCGTCCTCATGGGCTTCGGCGCGCTCACCCCCACCACCACCGTGGCGGCGGTCTCGGACTGTGCCATCACCGACGCAGAGGCCGGCCGCACGTGCACCGACGCCGACCCCGTCACGCCGGCCAAGCAGGCCGGTCTCCAGCCGGGGGACCGGTTCGTCTCGTTCAACGGCGAGCGGATCACCTCGTGGGAGCAGCTCTCGGGGCTCATCCGCGGCAACGGTGGCGACGAGGCGCGGATCGTCGTGGAGCGCGACGGTCGCGAGATCGCCGCGGAGGTGCCCACCACGGTCCTGGCCCGGGCATCGGTCGACGACCCCGAGCGCACCGAGCGGGTCGGGTTCCTCGGCGTCGAGCCCACCCAGAGCATGCAGCGGCAGGGCCCGGGCACCGTGGCCGAGGTGATGGGCGACCAGGTGGTCGCCACGGCCGACGCCATCGTCCACCTCCCGGTGCGGATGGTCGAGGTCACCAAGGCCGCCTTCGGTGCCGAGCGCCCGGCCGACGGACCGATCAGCGTGGTCGGCGCGAGCCGCGTGGCCGGCGAGCTGGTCACCGTCGACGAACCCACGTGGTCGGAGCGGGCGCAGCGGATCCTCGGTCTGCTCGCCTCGCTGAACCTCTTCCTCGCGCTGTTCAACTTCATCCCGCTGCTGCCGCTCGACGGTGGTCACATCGCCGGCGCGCTGTGGGAGGCGATCCGGCGGGGCTGGGCGCGGCTGCGGAGGCGTCCCGACCCCGGATACGTCGACGTGGCGAGGATGCTGCCGGTCGCCTATGTGGTGGGTGGCATCCTGATGGTCATGAGCGTCATCCTGATCTACGCCGACATCGTGAACCCGGTGAGCATCTCGTGACCGCGGCAGGGGTGCCGGGCCCTGGGCGGCCTGGAGCAGCACAGCCTGTATCGCTCGGCATGCCCGAGGCGCCGCCGCCCGTCCTCACGCCCCGGCGCAAGACCCGCAAGATCAAGGTCGGCAGCATCGACGTCGGCGGCGACGCCCCGGTGTCGGTGCAGTCCATGACCACGACGCTCACCTCCGACGTCAACAGCACCCTGCAGCAGATCGCCGAGCTGACGGCCGCCGGCTGCGACATCGTGCGCGTGGCCTGCCCCAGCCAGGACGACGCCGACGCGCTTCCCGACATCGCGCGCAAGTCGCAGATCCCCGTGATCGCCGACATCCACTTCCAGCCGAAGTACGTGTTTGCGGCCATCGACGCCGGCTGTGCCGCCGTGCGCGTGAATCCGGGCAACATCCGCAAGTTCGACGACCAGGTCGGCGCGATCGCGAAGGCCGCCAAGGACGCCGGGGTCTCGCTGCGCATCGGCGTCAACGCCGGCAGCCTCGACAAGCGCCTGCTCGAGAAGTACGGCAAGGCCACGCCCGAGGCGCTCGTGGAGTCGGCCGTGTGGGAGGCCTCGCTGTTCGAGGAGCACGACTTCCACGACTTCAAGATCTCGGTCAAGCACAACGACCCCGTGATCATGGTGAAGGCCTACGAGCTGCTCTCCGAGCGCGGCGACTGGCCGCTGCACCTCGGCGTCACGGAGGCCGGTCCGGCGTTCCAGGGCACGATCAAGAGCGCCGTGGCCTTCGGTCACCTGCTGGGCAACGGCATCGGCGACACGATCCGGGTCTCCCTGTCGGCACCGCCGGTCGAGGAGGTCAAGGTCGGCATCCAGATCCTGCAGTCGCTCAACCTGCGCCCCCGCAAGCTGGAGATCGTCTCGTGCCCGTCGTGCGGTCGCGCGCAGGTCGACGTCTACACGCTGGCCGAGCAGGTCACGGCCGGGCTCGACGGCCTCGAGGTCCCGCTGCGCGTGGCCGTCATGGGGTGCGTCGTCAACGGACCGGGCGAGGCTCGCGAGGCCGACCTCGGTGTCGCCTCGGGCAACGGCAAGGGCCAGATCTTCGTCAAGGGCGAGGTCATCAAGACCGTGCCCGAGAGCAAGATCGTCGAGACCCTCATCGAGGAAGCCATGCGCATCGCGGAGACGATGGAGCCCGTGGAGGGCGCCGCCGCCTCGGTCGACGTGTCGGGCTGAGGCCCGGACGACCGCCGCTAGTCGACCACGCTGTCGATCGGCCGTGACCGCGGCGAGGACGCGTCGTCCTGACCGCGCAGCACCAGCACGGGGCACGACGCGTGTCGGACCAGCCGGTCGCTGACCGAGCCGAGCAGCAGCCCGGCGAAGCCGCCCAGGCCGCGGGGACCGATCACGACCATGGTGGCGCCGTGCGACGCCTCGAGCAGGGTGTCGTCCGCGGGGCCGTGCACGGCCTCGAGCGTGACCGGCACGTCGGGGTGCGCCGCACGGGCCTCGGCGGTGTCGGCCTCGAGCGCGGCCTGCGTGGCGCGGCCCAGCTCGTCGACGCCCGGGACGAAGCCGGGGCGGGCATCGGCCGGGCGCGCGGCGGTGGAGATCGACCAGGCGCGCACGACGTGCACGGGCAGACCAGCGGCCTCGGCGTGGTCGAGCGCCCAGGCGAGGGCGGAGTCGGAGAAGCGGGAGCCGTCGTGACCGACGACGAGGGGACCGGGTGACGTCATGACTCATCGTAGGACGGCGTGGGATCACCTCCGGCGCTACGCTGACGAGGTCTCGGCACGCCGTGCTGCGGACGGACGGAGGTGCGCGATGACCCAGCTGGTCGACGCGCGTGCCGGCGCCGTGCCTGGAGACCAGGTGGTCCGAGCGCTGACCCCCGGTGACGTCCCCGACCTCGTGCGGCTCACCGCCCGCGATGCGCGAGCCAATCTCTTCGTCCGGCACCGCGTCGCGGAGACCGGGCTGCGCGACGTGCTGCTCGGCGGGTCGATCCTCGGCTGCTTCCGGGACGGCGTGCTCGTCGCCGCCTGCCACAGTGGCGCCAACCTCGTCCCGGTGCAGGCCGACGCGGCGGCGATCGACGGCTTCGCCGAGCACCTCCTGGCCGCCGACACGGGCCCCGGCGGACGGCGCAGTGCCTCGCTGGTGGGGCCCCAGGAGGCGGTGCTGCGGCTGTGGTCACGTCTGGAGGGGCTCTGGGGCCCGGCGCGCTCGGTCCGGGCCGACCAGCCGTTCCTCGCCATCGACCACGACCCTGCTCTGCCGGCGGTCCCGCGGGTCCGCCACCTGATTTTAGACGAGGTGGTCGGGCTGTTACCCGGCGCCGTGCGG
>NZ_JANLGG010000004.1:0-6503 GCF_024655735.1 Aeromicrobium sp. 50.2.37 | reverse complement strand
CGCCCCCCGCCCGCCCCCCCCCCCCCCCCCCCACGTCATGATCGACGAGGTCGACGCGCTGTACCCCGCCTCCGTCGCGATGTTCCGCGAGGAGGTCGGGATCGACCCGGAGGCCGGCGGGAGCGTCGGCTACCGGGCTCGGGTCGGGCAGCTCGTCGCGCGGGGCTGGGCGTTCGCGATCATCGAGCGCGGCCAGGTGCTGTTCAAGACCGAGGTCGGGGCCGCCGTCGACGGGGTGTGCCAGCTCCAGGGCGTGTGGGTGCACCCGGACCACCGCGACCGTGGGATCGCAGCCCCGGCGCTGGCAGGGGTCGTGCGGCTGGTGCGACGTGACGTCGCACCAGACGTCACGCTCTACGTCAACGACTTCAACGCCCCGGCTCGCGCCACCTACGACCGCGTCGGGATGCGCCAGGTCGACACCTTCGCCTCGATCCTGCTGTAGGGCGTCCGGAGTCAGCCCGACGTGCTCCACCGGGTGAGCACGGGTGCCGCAGCCAGCAGGGCGGCCAGCGCGGGACGCTGCCCGTCGCCCGCCCGCCAGGTGCGGTAGGCGTCGTCGTGCTCCAGGCTCTCCCAGCGCTCGAGGGCGGTGACGTGCGTGGGGTCCTCGACGTCCGTCAGCACCTCGACCCCGTGGTTGCCCGGGAACGCCCGCGTCTCGGCGAGGATCTCCTCGAGGACGGCCGGCGCGTCGTCCAGCCGGTCGGACCGCAGCCGGAGCTCGAGGGTGGCGATGACGGTCATGGAGTACTCCTGGGGCTGGTCGGGTCGGCAGGGCCGGGACCGATCCTTCCACGCGTCACCTCGCTAGGGTGCGGGCATGGATCGTGACGTGAAGGCGCTCGCCGGACTCCTCGCCGCCGCGGGGGTCGCCCACTTCGTGAAGCCGGCACTCTTCGAGTCGATGGTCCCCAGGCCCCTGCCGTACAAGCGTGAGCTCGTCCTGGGCTCGGGCGCGGTGGAGATCGCGTGCGCGGCCCTGCTCGCCCACCCCCGCACCCGCCGTGCGGGCGGGACGGCGTCGGCGGCGCTGCTGGTCGGGGTGTTCCCGGCGAACCTGCAGATGGCGGCCGACGCGGTGCGCAGCCGGCGCGCGTCGACGGGGTGGAAGGTCGGCACCCTGGCGCGTCTGCCGCTGCAGGCCCCGCTCGTGCGCACCGCGCTCAAGGCGTCCCGCGGCTAGGACACTCCCTGGGGTCCACCCCCTGGGCCACCTCGCGCGCGAGGTGCCGCCGACACCCTCGATAGGGTCGGCCCATGCGCATGTCCCAGCTGTTCCTGCGAACCCTGCGAGACGACCCCGCCGACGCGGAGGTCCCGAGCCACAAGCTGCTCGTCCGGGCGGGCTACGTGCGTCGCGTGGCGCCCGGGATCTACTCGTGGCTGCCGCTGGGGCTCAAGGTGCTCGCCAAGGTCGAGCAGATCGTCCGCGAGGAGATGGACGCCATCGGCTCGCAGGAGGTGCGGTTCCCCGCGCTGCTCCCGCGTGAGCCCTACGAGGCCACCAACCGCTGGGTCGAGTACGGCCCGAACCTGTTCCGGCTGAAGGACCGCCGCGGGACCGACATGCTGCTCGGCCCCACGCACGAGGAGATGTTCGCCCTCCTGGTCAAGGACCTCTACTCCTCGTACAAGGACCTGCCCCTGAGCCTCTACCAGATCCAGACGAAGTACCGCGACGAGGCGCGTCCCCGTGCCGGCATCCTGCGCGGACGCGAGTTCGTCATGAAGGACTCCTACTCCTTCGACGTCGACGACGCCGGCCTGGAGGCCAGCTACCGGGCCCACCGCGAGGCCTACGTCCGGATCTTCGACCGGCTGGGGCTGGACTACGTCATCGTCCACGCCGACTCCGGAGCCATGGGTGGCTCGGCCAGCGAGGAGTTCCTCGCCGTCGCCGAGGTCGGCGAGGACACCTTCGTGCGTTCCCCCGGCGGCTACGCGGCGAACGTCGAAGCCGTCACCACCGTGGTGCCCGACCCCCTGCCCCTCGACGACGCGCCCGCTGCGCACGCCGAGCAGACCCCCGACACGCCCACCATCGAGACGCTCGTCGCGCACCTGCAGGAGCACTTTCCGCGCGAGGACCGGCCCTGGCACGCGGGCGACACGCTCAAGAACGTGCTGGTGGTGCTGCGGCACCCCGACGGCAGCCGTGAGCCGCTCGCCATCGGCGTGCCCGGCGACCGCGAGGTCGACCCCAAGCGCCTGGAGACCCAGGTCTCGCCCGCCGAGGTCGAGCCGTTCACCGAGGACGACTTCGCCGCGCACCCCCTCCTGGTCAAGGGCTACATCGGTCCGGCCGCCCTGGGCGCGGAGTCCGAGAGCGGCATCCGCTACCTCGTCGACCCCCGGGTCGTCGAGGGCAGCCGGTGGGTCACGGGTGCGAACGTGAGCGGCTCCCACGTCCTCGATCTCGTGGCCGGCCGCGACTTCACCCCCGACGGCACGATCGAGGCCGCCGAGGTGCGCGCCGGCGACCCGGCTCCCGACGGCTCCGGGCCGCTCGAGCTGGCCCGCGGCATCGAGATGGGCCACATCTTCCAGCTGGGACGCAAGTACGCCCAGGCCCTCGGGCTCCAGGTGCTCGACGAGAACGGCAAGCTCGTGACGGTCACGATGGGCTCCTACGGCGTCGGGATCTCCCGTGCCGTGGCGGCCGTGGTGGAGAGCTCGCACGACGAGCTCGGCATCGTCTGGCCCCGCGAGCTCGCCCCCTACGACGTGCACCTCGTCGTGGCCGGCAAGCAGCCCGAGCAGTTCGAGGCCGCCGACCGGCTGGTCGCCGACCTCGAGGCGGCGGGCGTCACCGTGCTCCACGACGACCGGCCGAAGGTCTCGCCCGGCGTCAAGTTCAAGGACGCCGAGCTGCTCGGGATGCCCACGATCGTGGTGGTCGGCAAGGGTCTGGCCGACGGTGTCGTCGAGGTGAAGGACCGCGCGACTGGGTCTCGACGCGACGTGCCGGTCGCGGGGCTCGTCGACGAGCTGCGCGCCGTGTGCCGCTGATCGACCCGACGCACCGCGGGCCGGCTCAGCCGAGTCCGGTCAGCCGAGTCCGGGGAACGCGGTCGGGGAGGCGCCCCAGTCGATGGCCTCCAGCGCGGAGGCACGCAGCGAGGCCAGGGCCTCGCGGCGGTCGCCGGCTCCGCCCAGCGTCACGAGCGGCAGGGTGGCCGTGCACAGCCGGTCGCTGACGTCGGCCAGACGCCTTCGAGCGTCGTCGGTCGTCGCCGGTGCGGTGCCGTAGGACGCCTGCGGGCCCACCGGCGTGGCCCCCGCCGCCGCGACTCGGGCGATCAGGCTGTCCCGCGACCGACGGTGGCGGACGAGGGCGTCGGTCGCGGCCTCGCGCAGGGCCGAGAAACGGCCGGCCACCAGCGAGGCGAGCCAGACCGCCTCGTGCTCGAGGGCGAGGCGCCGTTGGAGGGCGCCGACCGGGGACGGAGTGCTCATGGTCGCGCCCTCAGCCCCGACGTCCGAGGGTCCGGGCGACCTGGGCCTGGCCGGCGGCCAACGAGGCCAGCACCCGCGCGAGGTCGGGGGAGACCGCCGTCAACGCGTCGGACTCGCGGCGTCGTGCGGCAGCCGCCACGGCACGCGCCACCACGTCGGCGCCGCCGGTGACCTCCGACGCCGGGGGAGCGGAGTCGCCTGGAGGGCCACCCAGCGCCTCCAGCTGCTCGCGCAGCACGTCCACCAGGGTCTCGTCGGCACCGCCGAGCTGCTCGACGGCGTTCACCAGCGAGACCTGCTCGGAGGCCGCCGTCCGCAGCAGCGCGGTGTCCGACTCGTCCGGGATCGGGTGCGGGCGGGCGCCGAGCGCACGCAGCAGGTCGTCATCGCGTCCGGCCACGTGCAGGCCCGCCCCGGCCGCGACGACGGCGAGCCCGGACCCCACGACGACGCGACGGCTGACCACCACGGCAGCCTAGTCCGTGACCGCTAGAGTGGTCGCCTGCGGCAGGCCGTCCCCTCGGCTCGCCGCACGTGACGTGTCGACAACAGAACACAGGAGGCTGCTCGAGATGGCGGACCCGCAGGCCGACCGCGTGGAGGACGAGGTCCGAGGCGCGCTGACGCCGCTCGGACTGGACCTGGAGGCGGTGGAGCTGTCCCGCTCGGGGTCCAAGCGCCTCCTGAGGATCGCGGTCGACGCCGACGGCGGCGTCCCGATCGACCTCATCACCGACGCCACGCGCGTCGTGTCGGCCGCTCTCGACGAGGGCAGCGCCATGGGCGAGGAGCCCTACACGCTGGAGGTCACCTCCCGTGGCCTCGACCGCCCCCTGACCGAGCCGCGGCACTGGCGACGCAACGCCGGTCGGCTGGTGGCGGTGACGCTGCACGACGGTCCCTCCGTGACGGGGCGGGTCGTGGGCAGCGACGAGACGGGCGTCGAGCTCACCGTCAAGGGCCAGCAGCGCCGTCTGGAGTACTCCGAGGTCGCCCGCGCCCTCGTGACGCCGGAGCTGGGTGCCCCCAAGGCCCCCACGACGGGTCGCTCCAAGCAGCCCCGACGACCGGCGCAGGGCCGGCCCGGCACGTCACGCCCCACCGACCGGAACCGCGAGAAGGACTCCTGATGGACATCGACATGAGCGCACTGCGTGCGCTGGAACGCGAGAAGGACATCTCCTTCGAGGTGGTCGTGGAGGCCATCGAGACAGCGCTGCTGTCGGCCTACCACAAGACGCCGTACGCCCACTCCCACGCGCGGGTCGTGCTCGACCGCGCGAGCGGCCACGTCACCGTCTGGGCGAAGGAGCGACTCGAGCCCGAGCCGCAACCCGAGACCGCGCCCGAGACCGGGACCTCGACGGAGACCGGGCAGGAGGGCGCGGCCGAGGACGCAGCGGCTGACACGGACGGGACCGTCGCTGCCCAGCCGACCCCCGCTCCCACCGCCACCCCGGCCCCGCCGCGGTTCTCCGAGGAGTTCGACGACACCCCCGAGGACTTCGGCCGGTTCGCCGCCGCAGTGGCGCGCCAGCTGATCATGCAGCGCCTGCGCGACGCGGAGGACGAGCAGAAGTTCGGCGAGTTCTCCGGCAAGGTCGGCGACATCGTCTCCGGTGTCATCCAGCAGGGCAGCCGGCCCGGCGACGTCATGATCGACCTGGGCCGTGTCGAGGCGCTGCTGCCGGCGTCCGAGCGCGTGGCGGAGGAGAAGTACGCCCACGGCGAGCGCATCAAGGCCTACGTGTACGAGGTCGAGAAGGGCATGCGTGGGCCGCGGGTCAAGGTCTCGCGCACGCACCCGAACCTGGTGCGCCTGCTGTTCGCGCTGGAGGTGCCCGAGATCGCCGACGGTGCGGTCGAGATCATGGGCGTGGCCCGCGAGGCCGGGCATCGCACGAAGATCGCCGTGCGCGCCAAGGCGGCCGGGGTCAACGCGAAGGGCGCCTGCATCGGACCGATGGGCCAGCGCGTCCGCAACGTCATGCACGAGCTGCACGGCGAGAAGATCGACATCGTCGACTACAGCGACGAGCCGGCTGCGTACATCGGTCACGCGCTCTCGCCGTCGCGCGTCAAGCAGGTGACGGTGGTCGACGAGCAGGCTCGCGCGGCGAGGGTGGTCGTTCCCGACTTCCAGCTCTCGCTCGCGATCGGCAAGGAGGGCCAGAACGCCCGCCTCGCTGCGAAGCTCACGGGCTGGCGCATCGACATCCGTTCCGACACCGAGGACCCCTCCGTGGCCGGGGGTCCAGCGCGCCCGTCCGGTGCGTCGAGGCCCGAGAACGGAGCATGAGTGCGGACGGGGTAGACTCGACCCTGGTCACTCGCACGTGCATCGGCTGCCGGTCGCGCGACGCAGTGACCGCTCTGGTGCGACTCGTCGCGGTCCCGGGGGAGACGATCACGGTCGTCACGCCCGATCCACGGCGGTCCATGCCGGGGCGAGGGGCGCACCTGCACCCCGACCCTCGGTGCCTGGAGCTGGCACGTCGCCGCAAGGCGTTCGGCCGGGCCCTCCGCCTGGAGGGACCACTCGACCTGACGCTGCTCGACGCCGTCGCCGACCGCACCACGCACCAGTGACACCGATCCAGGGGGCCACCCGGCCCCACGACCCGAAAACGGAGCAACCGCTCATGAGCTCTCGATGAGAACCAACCGATGAGCCTGCACGTCAACTAGGGTCCGCACCTCCTTCAGGGCGGGCGGACCCCCCTGAAGGAGAACAGTGG
This sequence comes from Aeromicrobium sp. 50.2.37, assembly GCF_024655735.1. NCBI lineage: Bacteria > Bacillati > Actinomycetota > Actinomycetes > Propionibacteriales > Nocardioidaceae > Aeromicrobium > Aeromicrobium sp. 50.2.37. Next base: position 306 of record NZ_JANLGG010000004.1, on the reverse strand, counting down.
CTGTCAGAGTCCACGAGCTCGCACGAGAGCTCGGAGTCCAGAGCAAGGACATCCTGTCCACGTTGAAGGACATGGGTGAGTACGTGAAGTCCGCGTCGTCCACCGTCGAGGCGCCGGTCGTCCGCCGCCTCAAGGAGGAGCACGGCGACACCCTGCGCGACAAGGGTGCGAAGAAGGCTGCCAAGAAGGCGCCTGCGGCCAAGCCGGAGGCACCGGCCCAGGCCGAGACCAAGGCACCCGAGGCCCCCGCGCCCGTCGAGCAGCCCGCAGCGGCCGAGCCCGCCGCCGAGGCTCCTGCCCCGGCGG
>NZ_JANLGG010000049.1:0-7877 GCF_024655735.1 Aeromicrobium sp. 50.2.37 | reverse complement strand
GCCAGGCCGCGGAGTCAACGGTCGGCGCCGGCCAGCCGGTGCGGGCCCGCCTGCTGCAGGTCGACGGCGTGGGTGCCGGCGTCTCGGGTCGTCGTTCGCGCGCGGTGACCGACGACGGCCGACGGATCGGCGCGCGCACCCCGGCCGGTCGCAGCGGCTCGCTGCACCTCGTCGAGACGGTCCGTGCGGCGGCACCGCACCAGCACGCGCGGGGACGCACCGAGGGTGGCCGCGTGCTGCTGCGTCCGGCCGACCTGCGCGTGGCCGTGCGCGAGGGGCGCGAGTCCAACCTGGTGCTGCTGTGCGTCGACGCCTCGGGCTCCATGGCGGCCCGGCGGCGGATGGAGCAGGTCAAGACCGCGGTGCTGTCGCTGCTGCTCGACGCCTACCAGCGCCGCGACAAGGTCGGGCTGGTCACCTTCCGCGGCGCCGACGCGACGCTCGACCTGCCACCCACGTCGTCGGTCGACGTCGCCGCGCGCCGGCTCGAGGAGCTGCCGGCGGGCGGGCGCACCCCGCTGGCCGAGGGTCTCGCCGCTGCCGCGGACGCCCTGCGTCTCGAGCACATCCGCGACCCGCTGCGCCGACCGCTGCTCGTGGTCGTCACCGACGGTCGGGCCACCTCGGGCCCGGACGCCCTGGCCCGCGCCCACCGCGCGGCCGACCACGTGCGCGCGAGCGGCGTGGCGTCGGTGGTCGTCGACTGCGAGACCGGCGGCTTCCGTCTCGGGCTCGCGTCGGTGCTGGCCGACCGGCTCGGCGCACAGCACCTCCCGCTCGGCGAGGTGAGCGCCGAGAGCCTGACCTCCGCCGTCCGCACGGTGAGGGAGGTGGCCTGATGCCCCAGGGTCAGCCGCTGGTCGTGCCCGACGACGGCCTCACCACCCGCCAGCGCCGCAACCGACCGCTCGTCATGGTGCACACCGGTCCCGGCAAGGGGAAGTCCACCGCCGCGTTCGGCCTGGCCATGCGGGCCTGGAACCAGGGCTGGAAGGTCGGCGTGTTCCAGTTCGTCAAGTCCGCCAAGTGGCGCGTCGGCGAGCAGTCCGTGCTCGAGCACCTGGGTCGCCTGCACGAGACCGAGGGCCTCGGCGGTCCCGTCGAGTGGCACAAGATGGGGTCGGGATGGTCGTGGTCGCGCAAGTCCGGCACCGACGACGACCACGCCGTCGCGGCCGCCGAGGGCTGGGCCGAGATCAAGCGCCGCCTCGCCGCCGAGACCCACGACCTCTACGTGCTCGACGAGTTCACCTACCCCATGACGTGGGGCTGGGTCGACGTCGACGACGTCGCCGACACCCTCGCGTCGCGGCCCGGTCGCCAGCACGTGGTGATCACCGGCCGCGACGCCGCCCCCCGGCTCCTGGAGGTGGCCGACCTCGTCACGGAGATGACGAAGGTCAAGCACCCCATGGACGCCGGCCAGAAGGGTCAGCGAGGCATCGAATGGTGAGCGTCGAGCATCGCCCAAGCCCACGGCCGGCGGGGGTGCCGGGCCGGGGGCGGCAGACGACACAGCGGGGCATCGAGTGGTGAGCACCGTCCTCCCTCGTCTCGTGGTCGCGGCCCCCGCGTCGGGTCACGGCAAGACCACCATCGCGACCGGTCTCATGGCGGCGCTCGCCCGTACCGGGCTGAAGGTCTCGGGCCACAAGGTGGGACCGGACTACATCGATCCCGGCTACCACGCGCTGGCCACCGGACTGCCCGGCCGCAACCTCGACCCGCACCTGTTGGGGGAGGAGCGGCTCGTGCCGCTCCTGCAGCACGGCGCGGCAGGGGCCGACCTCGCGGTCGTCGAGGGTGTCATGGGTCTGCACGACGGCATGCTCGGCACCGACGGCTACGCCTCCACCGCCCACGTGGCCCGCGCGACCGACAGCCCGGTGGTGCTCGTGGTCGACGTGTCGTCGGCGTCGCGCTCCATCGCGGCGCTGGTCCAGGGCATGGTCGCCTTCGACACGTCGGTGCGGGTGGCCGGTGTCGTCCTCAACAAGGTCGGGTCCACGCGGCACGCCGACGAGGTGGTGCGCGCGCTCGAGAGCACGGGGGTGCCGGTGCTCGGCATCGTGCACCGCGACGACGGCGTCGTGGCCCCGTCGCGCCACCTCGGGCTGGTGCCCGCGGCCGAGCGGGACGACGCGGCGGCCGCGCTCGACCGGCTCGCCACCCGGGTCGCGAAGGCCGTCGACCTGGAGGAGGTCGTGCGCATCGCCCGGTCGGCGCCGACCCTGCAGGGTGCGGCGTGGGACGCCGCCGACGAGGTCGGCCCTCCGCCCGCCGGGCCGCGGCGGGTGGTCGCCGTGGCCGGCGGCCGCTCGTTCACGTTCCGCTACGCCGAGACGGTCGAGCTGCTCGACGCCCTCGGCTGCGACGTGCGGGTGTTCGACCCCCTGCACGACGAGTCCCTGCCGGAGGGCACGTCGGGGCTCTACCTGGGGGGCGGCTTCCCCGAGGTGCACGCGGCGACGATCTCGGCCAACGAGCCCCTGCGCCACGCCATCGCGGACGCCGTGGCCGCCGGGGTGCCGACCGTGGCCGAGTGCGCGGGCCTGCTGTACCTCTGCCGCTCGCTCGACGGCGCCCCCATGGTGGGGGCGCTCCCGGCCGACGCCGCCATGACGCCGCGCCTGACCCTCGGCTACCGCACGGCGGTGGCCCCGGGCGAGCACCTGCTCGCCCCGGTCGGCGGCCGCGTGACCGGCCACGAGTTCCACCGCACCCACGTCACGCCGTCGTCCGGCGCCGACGACGCGTTCGGCGTCGCCTGGACGAGCGCCCACGGCGAGGCCGGCTTCGCGAGCCCGACGCTCCACGCGTCGTACCTGCACACTCACTGGGCGGGCCACCCCCGCATGGCCGCGCGCTTCGCCGCGGCGGTCCACGCCGCACCTCGCTGGTCGAGCAGTCCGGACGGCGAGCGCCAGCGAGCTCGACCGGACGTATCGAGACCACCCGGCAGCGGCTGCTCGACCAGCGAGGACCTCCCCGCTGGTCGAGTAGCCGACGCGGGCGAGGGACGAGCCTCGCGGGGGCGTATCGAGACCACCCGGCAACGGTTCAGCGCGACCGACCCGCTCCGCCACCACGGCGACGTCGAGGCCACCGAGGGACTCGTCGACCTCGCGGTCAACGTGCACGACGGCCCGCGTCCGACGTGGCTCGACGATGCCCTGCGCTCCGCGCTCGACGACGTCGGCCGCTACCCCGACGCCCGTGAGGCCGAGGCGGCCGCGGCTCGGCGGCACGTCCGTCCCGCCGACGAGGTGCTCGCGACCGCCGGTGCGGCGGAGGCGTTCACGCTGCTGGCCCGGGCCCGCGACTGGCAGCACCCCGTGGTGGTGCACCCGCAGTTCACCGAGCCCGACGTCGCGCTGCGCCAGGCCGGCCACGACCCGCAGCACGTGCGGCTCGGCCACGACTTCGCGCTCGAGCCCGACCGCGTCCCCGACGACGCCGACCTCGTGGTCGTCGGCAACCCCACCAACCCCACCGGTGTCCTGCACCCCGCCTGGGCGATCCGTGCCCTCGCGCGGCCCGGCCGCGTGGTCGTGGTCGACGAGGCGTTCATGGACGCCGTGCCCGGGGAGCAGCACTCGTTCGCCGGCGCCCCGGCGGGGGTGCCGGGCCGTGGGCGGCAGACTGGCACAGCCCTTCCCGGGGTGCTGGTCGTGCGCAGCCTGACGAAGCTCTGGAGCATCCCCGGCGTGCGCGCGGGCTACGTCCTCGGCGACCCCGACCTGCTGGCCGACCTGCGCGCCCAGCAGCCGCCGTGGTCGGTGTCGACGCACGCCGCCGCCGCGATCGTCGCGTGCACGTCCGACGACGCCCGCGCCGAGGCGACCCGTCGTGCCGCCGACGTGGGCCGGAACCGGGCCGTGCTCACCGACGGCCTCGACGAGCTGGGTGTCCACCACCTGCCGTCGTCCGCGCCGTTCGTCCTGGCTCGGGTGGGGCCAGGGGTCCACGGAGCGCTGCGCGACGCCGGGTGGGCGGTGCGGCGCGCCGACACCTTCCCGGGACTCGACGACGCCTGGATCCGCGTCGCCGTGCGCGCTCCCGACGTCACCCGTCGCTTCCTCGCCGCGCTCGCGCAGGTGCGGTCGTGAGTCGGCGCGTGCTCGTGGCCGGCGGCGGCCTGCGCGCCGCAGCGGCAGCGTCGTCGGCCCTGGCCGAGGGCGACACCGTCACGGTCGTGGCCCCCGACCTCGTGGCCACGCTCGAGGACCTCGTCCACCGTGGCCTCGTCTCCTGGCGGCGCGGAGAGCTGTCGCTCGACGACGTGCTCGCGGCCGACGTGGTGCTGCGGGTGCCGGCCGACGGTGCCGATCGCCGCCCACGGCCCGGCACCCCCGCCGGGGCCGTGGGTGACGTCGTCCTCGTCGGCGCCGGGCCGGGCGACCCCGACCTCATGACCGTGGGTGGCCTGCGCACCCTGGCCGAGGCCGACGTGGTGGTGACCGACCGGCTCGTCCCGCTCGCCGCGCTCGACGCGGTGCGGCCCGACGCCCAGGTGGTCGACGTCGCGAAGATCCCGGGCGGCCGGTCCACCGGGCAGGACGCGATCGACGCGCTGCTCGTGGAGCACGCCCTGGCCGGCCGTCGCGTGGTGCGGCTGAAGGGCGGCGACCCGTTCGTGTTCGGCCGCGGCGGCGAGGAGGCGATCGCCTGCGCCCGCGCGGGTGTGCCGGTGCGGGTGCTGCCCGGCGTCACGTCGTCGGTCTCCGGCCCGGCCCTCGCGGGCATCCCGGTCACCCACCGGGGGCTCACGCAGGGCTTCACCGTGGTCTCGGGCCACGTGCCGCCCGACCACCCCGACTCCACGGTCGACTGGAAGGCGCTCGCGTCGACGGGCACCACGATCGTCGTGCTCATGGGCGTGCGCACCCTCGGCGCCATCGCCGAGGCGCTGGTGAGCGGTGGCCTCGACCCCGACACCCCGGCCGCGGTGGTCGCCGACGCGGGCCTGCCCAGCCAGCGTCGGGTCGACGGCACCGTCGCCACGATCGCGCGCGTCGCGGCCGACGCCGGCATCGGCGCTCCGGCGGTCACGGTCGTCGGCCGCGTGGTCGAGGCGCTGCCCCTCGAGCCGGCACCAGTGGCGTGAGCCGGTGACCCGCCTGCTGTGGATGCGCCACGGCGAGTCCACCTGGAACGTCGCCGGCCGCGAGCAGGGCCGCACGGCCCACCCGCCGCTCACGGACCTGGGGCGGCGGCAGGTGCTCGCAGCCGCCGAGCAGCTGGCCGACGCCGACGTCGCCGCCGTGGTGTGCTCGCCCCTGGTCCGTGCCCGCCAGAGTGCCGACCTGGTGGCGGCCCGGCTCGGGCTCGAGGTCGTGGAGGACTCGCGTCTGGTCGAGCGCGGCCACGACGAGACGCTCGACGACGTGCTCGGGCGCCTCGCGGACTTCCTGGCGTCGGGCCCGGCCGACGACACGCTCGTCGTGACCCACGGCGACGTGATCGCCTACGTGGTGGCTTCCCTCGACGGCACGGCACCGTCCCTGCCCGCCAACGCCGAGGTCCGCGTGACGCAGTCGTAGGAATCGTTCGTGGGAGACCCTCGCGCAGGACCCCTCGGCTGCCCTACGATGACGAACGATCGACGGTGCGGAAGCCGGTGGGAATCCGGCGCAGTAGCGCTACTGTGACGCCTCAGCACGACGGGGCGGAGCCAGACCCAAGCCGACGACAGCCATCCATCCACGGGACGCACTCATCCCTCAGGAAAGGCCTGCCATGTCGCAGCTCTCCCCAGCCCGCTCCGTCGACCTCGTCGGTGTGGCCACGCCCATCGCCGTGCGCGAGCTCGCCCCCTGGGCGCTGTTCGTCGCCCTGTTCGCCGTCCTGGCGCTGTACTTCGTCGGTGCCGAGCAGGGAGCAACCTCCCTGCTCGCGGGCGACACCGTGCACGAGTGGGTCCACGACGGACGCCACCTGCTCGGCTTCCCCTGCCACTGATCAGCACGGTCATTGATCAGCACCGTCACTGAGCAGCCCTGTCGCTGACCAGCCCGACGTCTGACGGCGCCGCACCGAGCCCCGGTGCGCGACCCGTCGTCCCTGCCTGCGCCAGGCGCGGCCCCCACGCGAGAACGGAACCCTGCATGCCCACGTCCCTGACCCCCCGCACCTTCCTGGTCCACGGCCTCGTCGCCGGCCTCGTCGGCGGCATCCTGGCCTTCGTCGTCGCGTTCGCCGTCGGCGAGCCGCCCATCGACGACGCGATCGCCCTCGAGGAGTCTGCGTCCGCCCCGGCCGACGCCGGCGCGCACTCCCACGAGGAAGGCGCGGCGCACTCGCACGGCGAGGAGGAAGGCGCGGCGCACTCGCACGGTGACGACGAGGCGGGCGGCATCACCCGAGGCCAGCAGGCCGGGCCCGGCCTGCTCACGGCGACGGTCCTGTTCGGCCTCGTGGCCGGTGGCGTCGCCGGCATCGCCTCGGCCTTCGCGGTCGGGCGGCTCGGCGGCCTGCGCCCCGTCGCGTCGACCGGTGTCGTCGTGGCCTTGGCCTACCTCGTCTACACCGTCGTCCCGTGGGTGAAGTACCCGCCGAACCCGCCCGCGGTCGGCTCGGGCGACACGATCGGGGAGCGGACCGCGCTCTACTTCGGCTTCGTGGCCGTGTCGCTGCTCGCCGGGGTGGCGGCCGTCCTGCTGGTGCGGGCTCTCCTGGCGCGCGGACCGTGGCTCGCCGTGGTCTCCGGCGTCGCGCTCTACCTCGTGGTCGTCGGCGTGGCGGCCGTGGTGCTCGCGCCGATCGACGAGGTGCCCGACAGCTTCCCGGCGAACACGCTCTACTCCTTCCGGATCGGCGCGCTCGCCACGTCGACGGCGATGTGGGCGGGGGTGGCGCTCGTGCTCACCGGCCTCACCGCCCGCACGTGGCGGGCCCGCCAGGCCGACGAGCTGCGTCGCGCCCGGGCCGCGGCACTCTGAGCCCGCTCCGATCCGCGATGATGCGTCCATGACCGCCGCCTCGACCGTCGACGCCTGGCGGCTCGCCGTGGGCACGCTCACCGCGTGGCCGGTGCGGCCGCCCCGGGCGGTCGACCACCTGACGGCCGGCCGGGCGATGGTGCTCGCTCCCGTCGCCGTGCTGCCGCTCGCGATCGGGGCGACCGTCGTCGCGCTGGGAGGCCAGGAGCTGGGGATCTCGCCGCTGGTCACGGGCCTGCTCGTCGTCGGCCTGCTGGCGCTCGGCACCCGGGCCTTCCACCTCGACGGCCTGGCCGACACCGCGGACGGACTCACCTCCTCCTACGACCGCGACCGCACGCTGGCGGTCATGCGATCGGGTGACGTGGGGCCGGCCGGCGCGGCGGCCCTCGTGCTCGTGCTCGGCCTCCAGGCCGCGGGGGCGGCCTCGCTCGTGGCCGCGGGCGACGCGGCGCTGGTCGGTGCCGCGGTCCTGCTGTCGCGGTCCGTCCTGGTGGTCGTGTGCTCACGGGCGGTGCCGGCCGGGGACGGCTCGGGCCTGGGCGCCACCATGGCGCAGAGCGTCCCGCTGCCCGTCGCGGTCGTCGCCCACGCGGGCTGGGCCGCGCTGCTCGTCGGGGCCTGCGTGCTCGCGGACGTGCCCTGGTGGCACGGTCTGGCCGCAGCGGCGGCCGCCCTGGTCGTCCTCGGCCTGCTGCTGCGTCGCGCCCACCGTCGCATCGGGGGCGTGACGGGCGACGTGATGGGTGCCGGCATCGAGCTCACCCTCGCCACCGTGCTCGTGGTCCTCTCGTGAGGCCGGCCTCCGCAGGTCTGGTGCTCGGGTTCGTGGCCGACCGCCTCCTCGGTGACCCGCGCCGGCTGCACCCGGTGGCGGGCTTCGGGCAGGTGGCCGCGGCGCTCGAGCGCCGCACGTACGCCGACCGACGGGGTGCG
>NZ_JANLGG010000048.1:0-9165 GCF_024655735.1 Aeromicrobium sp. 50.2.37 | reverse complement strand
GCGTGAACGTCTACGCCGGGCGCACCGAGGACCGCCACACGCTCGGTGACGGCCGAGCTGTCAGCCCCGCCGACGTCGCCCGCGCGACGAGGCTGGCGCGAGCGGTCGACGTGGGCGCGCTGCTCGTCTGCGTGCTCGGGCCCCGGTTCCTCAAGCCCGGTCGGCGGCCCAGGCAGCTGCAGAGCCGACGTCGCTGACCGTCCCCACCCCGGGTGGGCCCGGGGGCCGGCGCACGACCACCACGGCCGCGCCACGCTCGCCCGCCGCGTCGAGCTTGGCGACCGTGTGGCTGCCGCCCGAGTCCTTGGTGACCACCACGTCCACACCGTGCTCGGCCAGCAGTGCCCGCTCGGACTCCAGGTCGTAGGGGCCGCGGCTGTGCAGCAGCGTCCAGGCCGGCGGCAGCTCGACCTCCGGCTCGTCGACCACCCGCACGAGCGCCGGGACGTCGCGCAGCGGCTCCACGAACGGCGCGAGCCCCTGCCGCCCGATGCTGAGGAAGGGGCGGCTGCCGAGTCCGACGGTCATCGCCGCGGCGTCCGCGTGGGAGTCCACCCAGTGCCACCGAGCGGCGTCGGGGTGCTCGTCCCAGCCGGGCCGCGCGAGCCGCAGCAGCGGGACGCCCTCGGCGTGGCACGCCGCCGCCGCGTTCGCGCTGATGCCCGCGGCGAAGGGATGGGTGGCGTCGACCACCGCCCTCACCCGCTCGTCGCGCAGGTACGACCGGAGGCCTTCGACGCCACCGAACCCGCCGATCCGCGTCTCGCCGACGGGCAGCCGTGGTCGGGCCACCCGTCCGGCGAGCGACGACGTGAGCGCGACGCCGGCGTCGTCCAGCCGTGCGGCGAGGGCGCGTGCCTCCGCGGTGCCGCCGAGCAGCAGGATCATGCTCCCGCTCCCGGTGGGAGCAGCGGCAGGTCGACCGGGGCGCCGTCGCGGGCCAGCCGCTCCAGGGCATCGACGTCGAGGTGGGTCTCCACCAGGTGGCCCAGCCGGTCGAGCCGTGCCTCGCGCAGGCCCCCGAACGACACGTCGGACGGCGGCAACGCCGTGCCCGCCGCGGCGGCCACGTCGGCCAGCAGCGCCCGGCGGAACGCGTCGCCCTCCAGGCTGCCGTGCCACATCGTGCCCATCACCGCGCCGCTGCGTGCGCCGCCCAGGAACTCCTCGCCCGACCCCCGGGCGATCCGTCCGTGGTGGATCTCGTAGCCCGACGTCGGCGCCCCCAGCGCCTCGCCGGTCGGCAGGCGCAGCACCTTCTCGGCGCCGAACGTCGTCTCGACGTCGAGCAGGCCCAGCCCCTCGACGCTGCGCGGCGTCGACGCCTCCACCGCGTCGGGGTCGTGCACGTGGCGGCCCAGCATCTGGAAGCCGCCGCAGATGCCGAGCACGGGACGGCCCGCGCGGGCGTGGGCCACGACGGCCCGGTCGAGCCCGCGGGACCGCAGCCACACCAGGTCGTCGATCGTGGCCCGTGTGCCGGGCAGGACGACCAGGTCGGCGTCGGCGACGTCGCGCGGGTCGGAGACGAACACGACGTCGACGCCGGGCTCGACCCCGAGTGCGTCGACGTCGGTGAAGTTGCTGATGCGGGGCAGGCGCACCACGGCAACGCGCAGCGCCCCCGCGGCTCCCGATCGGCGTCCGTCCAGGTCGAGCGCGTCCTCGGAGTCGAGCCACAGCGACGGGTCCCAGGGCAGGACGCCGTAGAACGGGCGCCCGGTCAGCGAGCTCAGCCGCTCGAGGCCCGGATCGAGCAGCGAGACCTCGCCGCGGAACTTGTTGACGACGTAGCCGGCCACCAGCCGCTGGTCGTCGGCGTCGAGCAGCGCGACGGTGCCGTGCAGGGCCGCGAACAGGCCGCCGCGGTCGATGTCGCCCACGACCACGACCGGCAGCTCGGCGTGCTGCGCGAGGCCGAGGTTCACGTAGTCCGACGACCGGAGGTTGATCTCGGTGGGGGAGCCCGCGCCCTCGGCCACCACAACGTCGAACCGCCCCGCCAGGTCGTCGAACGCCGCGTGCGCGGCCGCGGCGAGGTGCCGCCGCCCCTCCACGAAGTCCGTCGCGTCGACGGTGCCGCCCGGACGCCCCATGACCACGGCGTGGCTGCGCCAGTCGCTGCCCGGCTTCAGCAGCACCGGGTTCATCGCGACCTCGGGCGTCGCGCGGGCCGCGAGCGCCTGCACCCACTGCGCCCGACCGATCTCCCCGAAGCCGTCGGCGGGCTCGCCGCCCAGCGGCACGACCATCGAGTTGTTCGACATGTTCTGCGCCTTGTAGGGCGCCACGCGCAGACCGCGCCGCGCGAACGCCCGGCAGATCCCCGTCGTCACCACGCTCTTGCCGGCGTCGGACGTCGTGCCGGCGACCAGCAGCCCAGGAGTGCGCATCGCAGCACAGCCTAGAGCCGCACGCCCTAGGGTCGGGCCATGCAGGTCACGTTCCGCGCGCTCCAGCCGGGCGACCTGCCGGTCCTCGCGCGCTGGCTCGCCGCCCCGCACGTGCACCGGTGGTGGTTCCAGGAGGCGGACCCCGAGGCGCTGGAGCGCGACTTCGGTGCGGTCATGCGCGGCGAGGAGCCGGCCGAGGACCTCGTGGCCACCGTCGACGGACGCGACGTCGGCCTCTGCCAGCGCGCCCGCTGGGACGACTACCCCGACGAGAAGGCCGAGCTCGCGCCCTTCCTCGACCTGCCGGCCGGCGCGGTGACCGTCGACTACCTGGTCGGCGACGTCGCGGACACGGGTCGCGGCATCGGTCCCGCCGTCATCGCGGCGCTCGTCGACGACACCTGGGCCACGTACGAGGACTGCCCGGCCGTGGTCGTGCCGGTGGCCGCGGGCAACCGGCCGTCGTGGCGGGCGCTGGAGAAGGCCGGCTTCCGCCACGTGGCCACGGCGCGGCTCCAGCCCGACAACCCGGTGGACCCTCCCGACCACGTGGTGCTGCGGATCGACCGCCCCCGCTGACCGCGGCTCAGTGCAGGTGCACCCGGCGGCCGGACACGTGCTCGGGGTGCAGCCTCACCAGCACGTCGCGCACGCCACCGGCCCAGGTGCGTGGCGGCGCGCCCACCAGCTCGGTGGCGTCCTGCGGGCTCGTGCGGCCCCGCACGGTCACGTTCCAGCCGTGCTGGTCCAGCTCGGCCTGGTGCGACGTGGCGAACGCGACGTCCTCGTGGCCGTCGGCCAGCTGGGCGAGGAAGCTGTCGGCGGACGTGCGGAAGATGACGTCACCGTCGCGCACCACGTAGTTGACCGGCACCAGCTGCTGCCCGTCGTCGTCCACGAACGCGACCATGCCCACCGTGCGCACCGCCAGCAGCTCGAGGCACTCCGCCGCGTCGATCGGTCTCAGATCTCCGTGCTGCATGCTCTCCACTCCTCCCGGGTTCCCCTGATCCCCCCGTGTCCTACCCAGTGTGCGCCTGCCGTGGGTGCACACGTCGACCCCGTCGAGGCAGCACACTGTGCTCATGCGCGCCGTCGTCTGCCACCAGCAGCAGCTCCAGCTCACCGACGTCCCCGATCCCGTCCCCGGTCCGGGCCAGGTGCTCCTGAAGGTGCTCCGGTCGGGCATCTGTGGCTCCGACCTGCACGCCCGCGTGCACGGCGACGCGACCGCCGACATGGCCGGCGAGGTGGGGTACGACCACTTCATGCGGTCCACGTCGTCGGTGGTCATGGGCCACGAGTTCGTGGGCGAGGTCGTCTCGTACGGCCCGCGCACCCACGGGCGCTGGAAGCCCGGGACGCGTGTCGTCGCGCTGCCGCTGCTGGAGACCGTCGACGGCCTGCACATGACCGGCCTGAGCGAGCACGCCCCGGGCGGCTACGCCGAGCAGATCCTCGTGTCCGAGGCCGTCGCCTTCGAGGTCCCCGACGGCGTCGACGTCGAGCACGCCGCCACGACCGAGCCGCTCGCCGTGGCCTGGCACGCCGTGCGCAAGGGCCAGGTGGGCCGCAAGGACGTGGCCGTCGTCGTCGGCTGCGGGCCCATCGGCCTCGCGGTCATCCTCATGCTCAAGGCCTCCGGCGTGCGGACCGTGGTGGCCAGCGACTTCTCCGCCGGGCGCCGTGCGCTCGCCGAGCGCTGCGGCGCCGACGTGGTGGTCGACCCGGCCGTCGAGTCGCCGTGGGACCGCTTCGAGTCCGACAAGCGCTACCTGACGTCGGCCCCGGACTTCATGGACCTCGGCCTGAGCACGATGAAGAAGCTGCGCGCGGTGCCGTTCCTGCCGTGGCCCCGGGTGTTCCAGGCCGCCGAGAAGCTGGGTGCGCTGCCCACCGGCCCGGTGGTCTTCGAGTGCGTGGGCGTGCCCGGGATCCTCGAGCAGATCATCACCGCGGCGCCGCTGCAGTCGCGCATCGTCGTCGTCGGCGTCTGCATGGAGCCCGACACGTTCCGCCCGTCGATGGCGATCAACAAGGAGGTCGAGCTGCGGTTCGCCTTCTGCTACGACCCGGCCGAGTTCCACGCCACGCTGCAGATGATCGCCGACGGCAAGGTCGACCCCTCACCCCTGATCACCGGGACGGTCGGGCTCGACGAGATCGCCGACGCGTTCGGCTGGCTCGCCGATCCCGAGCAGCACGCGAAGATCCTGGTGGACCCCAGTCGTTGACGGTCCAGTCGCTAGGGCGCCTCGGTCGGCCGGGGCAGGGTGAACGGCACGCTGGGCGGTGCCCACTCCTCCTTGCCGAGCCGGGTCATGGGCGCCAGCAGGTCGAAGGTGGGGTGGCCCTCGACGAGCACGTGGTCGGCGACGCTGAACAGCAGCACCTCCGCCAGCACGAGGGTCGAGTCACCCAGCTCGGTCGTCGAGTGCAGGCGGCACTCGATCGCCGCAGGCGAGTCGCGGACCCGTCGCGGCGTCACGAGCTCGCTCGGCTCCGTCTCCAGGCCCAGCGCCTCGGCCTCGTCGACACCGTGCTCGTAGGGCGCGCTGCTGCCGTTGACCGCCTCGGTGAGCGGCTGGGTGGCCAGGTTGACCACCAGCTCCTTCGTCTCCACGACGTTGCGCAGCGTGTCCTTGCGGCCGACGGAGGTGAACGCCAGGATCGGCGGGTTCGCGCACGCGACGGTGAAGAACGAGTGCGGTGCCAGGTTCCCCCGGCCCTCGCCGTCGACGGTGCTGATCCACGCGATCGGTCGGGGCACGACGAGCGCGGTCATGAGCGGGTAGGGCTGGACGCCCTCGTCACCGACCCGCAGGCTGGTGCGGTTCACCGGGAGATCGAGGCGACGTCGATGACGGCGCGGTAGCGCACCTTGCCGTCGACGACCTTGTCGTAGTAGTCGCCCACCTGGTCGGCGTCGATGACCTCGACGGTCGCGGTGATGCCGTGCTCGGCGCAGAAGTCGAGCATCTCCTGGGTCTGGGGGAGGCCGCCCACCATCGAGCCCTCGAGAGCCCGGCGGAACGACAGCAGCGAGAACGCGCCCATCTCCAGGCTCTCCGTCGGGGCACCGAGGTTGACCATGCGGCCGCCTCGGTCGAGCAGACCCAGGTACTGGTCGAGGGGGACGGCTGCGCCGACGGTGTTGAGGATGACGTCGAACGAGCCGCGCAGCTTCCGCAGCGCGCCCTTCTCCTCGGTGGCGACGTAGGCCTTGGCGCCGAACTCGAGGCCGTCGTCCTTCTTCGCGTCGGTGCGGCTGAGGACGGTCACGTCGGCGCCGAGGGCGGAGGCGATCTTGACGGCCACGTGGCCGAGACCGCCCATGCCGATCACGCCGACGCGGGTGCCCTCGGTGACGCCGTGCCGCACGAGCGGCGCGTAGGTGGTGATGCCCGCGCACAGCAGCGGGGTGGTGGCGGCGAGGTCGACGCCGTCGGGGATCTTCACGGCGAAGTGGTCGCGCACGACGACCTGCTCGCTGTAGCCGCCGTAGGTGATGGCGCCGTCGTAGTCCTTCGCGGAGTACGTCTGCACGACGCCGCGACTGCAGAACTGCTCCTCGCCGTCGCGGCAGGCGTCGCAGTCGAGGCAGGAGTCCACGAAGCAGCCGACGCCCACGGTGTCGCCGACGGCGTGCGCGGTGACGTCGGAGCCGGTCTCCTCGACGGTGCCGATGATCTCGTGGCCGGGCGTCATGGGGAAGATCCCGCCGCCCCACTCGTCGCGGGCCTGGTGGATGTCGGAGTGGCAGATGCCGGCGAAGCGGATCTTGATCCGGACGTCGTTCGGCTTGAGGTCGCGGCGCTCGAGGTCGACGGTCTCGAACGGCTTCCCGGCCTCGGGGACGGACAGTGCGGCAACGGTGGTGGTCATGGGGACCACGCTAGGCAGGCGCGGGAAGGTCCGCAGGGCGAGGGGCGCGTGAGATGACCGACGTCACCGGGGCCGGCGGCCGCCCGGAGGCCCGGCTGGACCGTGCCGAAGTGTCGGCGCACCGCCCTACCGTGACGGCATGGACGCACCTGGGGGCGAACGCGCCGACCTGCTCGACTCGCTGCGCAAGCACCGTGCACTGTTCCTCGGCACCGTCACCGGGTTGTCCGACGAGCAGGCCCGCCTCACGCCCACGGCCAGCGAGCTGTGCCTCGGGGGGCTGGTCAAGCACGTGTCGGCCACGGAGGGGGAGTGGGCGCGCTTCGTGGTCGACGGCCCCCGGCCCCAGCCCGACGTCGACTGGGAGAGCATCGACTGGAGCGACCCGCCGCAGGCCGTGCTCGACCGGCAGGACGAGTTCCGACTGCTCGAGCACGAGACCCTGGCCGGCGTCGTCGCCCTCTACGAGCGCACGGCGCTCGCCACCGACGAGCTGGTCGCCTCCGTCGACCTCGACGCGCGGCAGCCCCTGCCTGCGGCCCCGTGGTTCGAAGCGGGCGCGTCGTGGTCGGCACGCCGGGTCTTCCTGCACCTGGTCGCCGAGATCTCCCAGCACGCCGGTCACGCCGACGTCCTGCGCGAGAGCATCGACGGTCGCAGGTCGATGGGCTGACCGTGCTCGTCGGCCCCGCAGCGCAAGGCGCCACGGCTAGGCTGCGGGCATGTCGTCGCAGCTGACCGTCGCCGAGGCCGCCGGCCTGCTCGAGGTCTCGACGGCCGAGGTCCACCGGCTCATCGCCACCGGGCGCCTCGACCACCAGCTGGCCTGCTCCGGGCGGTGCGAGCTGCTCGTCAGCCACGAGTCGGTGGTCGCGGTGAGGAGCGCGCGACAGCCCGGCTGAGCCGCGACCTTCGGCCGAGGGATCGAGCCTTTCGGCCGACGTGGCGGCCTCGGCCCGCGCCTAGCGTGCAGTCATGGCCGATCCGTCCGTCACCGAGCTGCGCATGACCGACACCGACCGCGTGTGGACGTTCGTCCTGCTCGGTGGTGGCGGCGGGGCGCTCCTGCTCGTGCTGCCGTGGCTTTTGGACCTGGTCAGCGGGTTCCCGCTCGTGCCGTTCGAGCCGGTGGCGGAGTGGGTGGCCGGGTTCGACGAGCCCTGGGCGTGGGCGGCGCGGCTCGTCATCGGCGGACTGCTCGGCTCGGTGCTGGCGGCGTTCGCGATCGCCGACGAGCACCGGATCCTCCTGAGCGACGACCAGCTCGTGGTGGTGCACGGCAGCGACGAGCGCACCCTGCGCCGCGAGCAGGTCGTCGGCGTCCACCGCGACGGCAAGCGCCTCGTGATCGACGGCGACCACGGTCGGGTGCTGTTCGACGAGACCCTCGAGGCGCCGCGGGACCAGGTGCGCGAGGCCTTCCTCGCGCACGCCTACCCGTGGGAGTCCGCGTAACGCTGCCGATCGCCTCCCGATGTGCGAGGGTGCGAACGCCCTGGGTCCCCGACAGCGGAGGAGCACGTAGCGATGGCCGACTACGTCATCACCGGCGCGTCCGGCTTCATCGGCCGCTCCCTCGCGGAGCGACTGCGTGCCCGGGGCGACTCGGTGCGGGGCATGGACCTGCGAGCCGACCCCGCGCACGACGTGGTCGCCGGCGACGTCACGGACCCGGAGTCGTGGAGCGACGTGATCACCCCGGGGGCGACGGTCGTGCACACGGCCGCGCTCGTCTCCAACCTGCCGACGCTCGAGGAGGCGTGGCGGGTCAACACGCTCGGCACGCGGCGGGTCCTCGACGCGGCGGTCTCGCGCGGGGCCGCGCGGGTCGTCTACCTCTCGTCGGTCCGCGCGTTCTCGGACCTCGGCTTCCCCGACGGCGTCACCGAGGACCATCCCCTGCGACCCGACGGCAACCCCTACGTCGACACGCGCATCGCCGCGGAGCAGGCGGCGATGCAGGCGCACGCGGCCGGTGAGATCGACGTGGCGGTCGTCCGCCCCGGCGACGTGTACGGCCCAGGATCGCGCCCGTGGACCCTGCTGCCCGTGCGGATGATCAAGGCCAACCGCTTCCTGCTCCCCGCGATGGGGCGGGGGATCTTCAGCCCGGTCTTCGTGGACGACCTGGTCTCGGGGCTGGTGCTGGCCGCCGACCGCGAGGAGGCGGCCGGCCAGGTGTTCACGCTCAGCGGCGGCGTGGGCGTGGAGTGCCGTGACTTCTTCGGCCACTACTACCGGATGCTGGGCAGGCGGGGCCCTGTCGTGATGCCCACGGCGGCGGCCCTCGCCCTGGCGTCGGCCGCAGCCGGGGTGAACCGGGTGCGTGGTGCCGACGACGAGACGAACACGACCGCGGTCCGCTACTTCTGCCGGACAGGCACCTACTCGATCGACAAGGCTCGGTCGGTGCTCGGCTACGACCCCGCCGTCGGCCTGGACGAGGGGATGCGTCGGACCGAGGTGTGGTTGCGCGACGTCGGCGAGCTCTGAGACCCCCCGGCAGCCCCCGGATCGAGTGCTGCGGCGCGCCGCGCCCTGCAATGGCAGGGAAGTAGCGCGCCGCGACGACGTCACGAGGGGGGCGGTTTGACCGGACCAGGGAGGGGTCTGTAGTGTTCTTCTTGTTGCGCCGCTCGCCGGAGCACGAGGCCGAAAGGCCGCGTGATCGGAGCTCGCACAGCTTGTACCGAAACGGTCAACGCCAGGGCTTTCGCCCGGAGACGGACCGCTGACAACGGCAAGCCCCGGACAGGGGTCAGCAGCAACATCGCTTTCCCTTCCACCCAAGAAGCCTCTGGCTGAGTCACCTCACGGTGTGCTCCTGACAGATGTGCGTCTGATCCTTGAGAACTCAACAGTGTGCCAAAAGTCGACGAGATAATCA
>NZ_JANLGG010000047.1:0-10538 GCF_024655735.1 Aeromicrobium sp. 50.2.37 | reverse complement strand
CTGCGTCCGCCGCGCGCACCGGGGCGTCGCCGGGCACCGCCGCGTGAGGGCGGGCCCGCAGGACGCGTCGCGACGCGACGGCCCGCAGGGATGCGGCGACGAGTGACCAACGGAGCGGCTCCAGCACGAGGACGGGCAGGACGGCGTGATTCTAACCCGTGCGACCTGGGTGCGTCGCCGGTTCGCCGCCGGGCACCGTGCGCTCGTCAGGGAAGCTCGGGACGACCCGGCATGGTGAGCATGGCCGTGAGCGGGTTGTGGTCGCTCGCGAACGGCGTGCGGTAGCGCGTCGGGGTGGAGAGGTCGGCCACGACCTTCCAGTGGCGGGTGCCCACTCCCGGCGAGGTGTAGATCGCGTCCACGTGGTCGCCGTTGCGGATCGGGGTGACCCGGCCCTGGTTGGCGGTGTTGAAGGCCACGTTGTAGGCGTTGCCGTCGGGCTGCTCGTCGGTACTGGCCTTCCGTGCGACGTCGAGGGCGTCGGCGTGCTTGGCAGCGAGGAAGGCCTTGCGCACTGCGTCGTAGCCGCCGGGGTAGGTCGCATTGTGCTTGTTGGAGTTCATGTCACCCGCGTAGACGACGTCGAGGTTCCGCGTGTTGAGCGTGTCGACGAGCGACAGCATCCGCCTGGTCTGCGCGTACCGCAGGTCGTCGTTGCTCTTTCCCTTGTAGGGCTCGAGATGGGGGTCGACCACGATGAACGGGGTGCCGGACGCCTTGTCGACCAGCTCCGCCCAGACGGCGTACCGCTTGCGGGCGGAGTCGAGCGTGAGTGATCCGGACCGGTTCAGCGTGTAGTCGGAGCTCTTGTAGAACAGCGACTTGGCGGACTTGTAGGCCGCTCGGCGGAAGCCGGGCAGGACCGAACCGAAGTTGGTGTCCTTGTCCCCGGACTCCTGGGTGGAGATGATCGACGCGTTGGTGCCGAGGGCTGCCTTGGCAGCCAGGGTCTTGCGACTCTTCCAGGTGCCGAGCCCGGTCGAGGCGCGGCACTTGTCCTGTCCGCACAGGTTGTAGGTGACCACCCGGATCGTCGTGGTGCTCGTGGGGAGCACCCTCGTGACCGTGGCCGATGCCGCGCCCTTGAGTGGACTGTTCACGCCCCGGACCCGGGCGTAGTACCGCACTCCGGGGGCGAGGTCCTCGAAGGTGGCCTTTGGACTCGTGGTCGTGACGGTTCGCGTGCCCGACCCGAGGTCCTTGGCCGTGGAGATCTCGGCGACGTAGGTCTCGGCGTTGGCGACCGCGGACCAGTCGAGCGACAGGGACGAGGGCGTTGTCCCACCGACCGCGAGCGTCGTGACCTTCGGGACCGGGAGATTGAAGCGTCCGCGGGCGCTGTCGGTGCTCAGGGTGCCGCGGTGCGCACGCACGACGTAGGTGTAGTCAGTACCCGGCGTGGACGCGAGCGAATAGACGCGCGCCTCCGTGCCGTTCGTGGGCGGAGTGGTCTTCTCGCACGCCGTGGCCGTCGTCGTGGTCGTGAGACAGACGTCGTACGACGTGGCGTTGGTGGCGGCCTTCCAGGTGATGACGGCCGAGTTGAAGCCGACCCGGTGGGCCACGGCGGTCGGCTGACCGGGACGGACCGCGTTCAGCTCGGCGGGCGCGGGTGCAGAGACGCTCGACCGCGTTCCGGTGAAGGCCCGGACGACGACGTGGTAGTCGGTTCCCTCGACCGGGGTCAGCCCACCGAAGGTCGCCGACGTGCCAGTGGTCGTCGACTGCCGGGTGCACGGTGTCTGCCCGACGGTCCGCACCAGACAGACCTCGTAGCGGTCGACGTCCTGGGTTGCCGCCCACGTGACGGCGATGGACTGCTGGGCGGTGCGGACGCTGACCTTCGGCGTCGGGGGCTGCAGCACGACCGCGACGGACGTGCTGGTGGCCGACGACGATCCGGCGGTCGCACGGACGGTGAGGCGGTAGTCGGTGCCGCGCGTCGGGGTGAGGTTTCGGAAGACGTGCGAGACGCGCGTCGTGGTACCGCTCGCCGTGCACGTCTTCTGCGTCGTGGTGCGTTTCAGGCAGACGACGTAGCGCTGCGCCCCCTTGACGGCCGGCCAGAACACCGATGCGGTGGTCTGAGTGGTACGGACCGTCGGCTTCGGCGCACCTACCGCGGCGCCGGCAGGGACGGCCAAGGAGGCGACCACGAGGGTGACGGCCGCTAGGACCGTCAGGACGGACGCACCGACAGCGTGACGCAGGGTTGACATGCAGTCCTCTTCTGGTGAGGGAAGCCGACGCCCGAGTGCGCCGTACCAGATCTGGGCACTGTAGTGGAAGAACGACACGCGTGGGAAGAAAGTGACGAATGGGACGAGTGGGACGGACGGGGTCGACACCCTCCCGGCAGGCCCTGGCCCCGGCCGTCCGCGCTCGCGGAGCCCTACGCTGGGACGATGGACGTCGTCGCCGAGGTCACCCGGTCCGGGCTCGTGGAGAGCCGCCACCGCGGAGCAGCCGTGCGCGTCGGCCCCGACGGCGAGACCGTGTGGTCGCTGGGCGATCCGGGGGTCGTGGTGTTCCCGCGATCGACGAACAAGCCCTTCCAGGCGACCGGTCTCGTGGAGGCGGGCCTGGATCTCGAGCCGCGCCTGCTGGCGCTCGCGGCCGCGAGCCACTCGGCGGAGCCGTTCCATCTCGAGGGGGTGCGCGAGATCCTCGCGCTCGGCGGTCTCGACGAGTCCGCCCTGCAGACACCGGCGTCCTACCCGTTGGACCCGCACGAGCAAGCAGCCGTCCTGCGTGCCGGCGAGGGGCGACTGCCGATCCGGATGGACTGCTCGGGCAAGCACGCCGCGATGCTGCTCACCTGTGTGACCCGAGGGTGGTCGACCGAGGACTACCTGGATCCCGAGCACCCGGTCCAGCGCGCCGTCACCGAGACCTTCACCGCCCTGGTGGGCCCGCCCGACACGGTCGGGATCGACGGGTGCGGCGCTCCGCTGCTCGCCACGTCGCTCGAGCGTCTCGCCCGCGGCATCGGTCGGCTCGTCCAGGCGGAGGTGGGGACGGCGGCACGGCGGGTGGCCGACGCGATGGTGGCCCATCCCGAGCAGGTCAGCGGCACCCGCCGTCCGGACCTGGCACTCGCCCGTGCCGTGCCGGGGTCCCTCGTGAAGTCGGGCGCCGAGAGCGTGGTCGTGGCCGGCCTGGCGGACGGTTCCGCCCTCGCGGTCAAGATCGAGGACGGCGGCGAGCGCCCCTTGTTCGTGGTGCTGCACCGCGCGCTCGAGCTGGCCGGCGTCGAGGCCGACCTGCTGCGCGAGCGTCCGGTGGTGCTCGGTGGCGGACGTCCCGTCGGCGAGGTGCGGCCGGTCCTCTGACCGGCCGTTGTGAGGCGGGTCGCATGCAGATCTGCTTGCATCTGCTTGCAAATGCAAGCACACTAAAGACATGGCCAAGCTGGACGTAGGAGGAGCCGTCGAGAACCTCGGCGACTACTTGCGCGAGCAGCGACGCCAGGCGCAGATGTCCCTGCGACAGCTGGCTGAGAAGTCCGAGGTCTCCAACCCGTACCTCAGCCAGATCGAGCGGGGCGTGCGCCGTCCCTCGGCAGAGGTCCTGCAGCAGATCGCGAAGGCGCTGCGCATCTCGGCCGAGTCGCTCTACGTCCGCGCCGGTCTCATCGACATCGACGAGTCCGGCGCGCGGATGGTCGAGGACGCCATCGCCCTCGACGCCCGACTGACCGAGCGGCAGAAGACGGCACTGCTGGACATCTACCGCTCGTTCGTCGGCACCGACGTCGCACCGGACGAGGCACTTGCCGAAACGGTCACCCAGGCCAATCCCGACACCTCTCCCGAGGAGACACCCACATGAGCATCACCGATCAGATCAACGCCCAGATCAAGACCCTGGTCGACGAGGTCAAGAACCTCACCGACACCCTCAAGAAGGTCGAGATCGACGACCTCCGCACGCAGGCCACCGGCCTCGTCGGCTCCGCGCAGGCGCAGGCGCAGTCCAGCTACGCCGAGCTGCTGCAGAAGGGCGAGGAGTTCGTCGCCCAGGCGCGCGCCCTCAAGCTCGACGACGTGCAGAAGCGCGGCGAGAAGCTGCTCGACGCCCTGCGCAAGGACGCCAAGAAGAACATCAAGGAGGCCCGCAAGGCCGCCGAGGACGTGGCCGACGACGTGCAGAAGCGCGCCGAGGACATCGTCGCCGAGGCCCAGGCCACCGTGTCGAAGGTGACGAAGAAGGCCCCCGCCTCGAAGTCGTCCGCGAAGAAGGCCCCGGCCAAGACGTCGGCCGCCGCCCGCTCGGCCGCCTCCTCGACGACCGCCGCCGCCAAGAAGGCCCCGGCCAAGACCGCCTCCGCTGCGAGCACGACCAAGAAGGCCGCCGCGAAGAAGGCCCCGGCCACCACGTCGGCCGCCAAGAAGACGACGGCCAAGAAGAGCACCGCCAAGAAGGCGTCCTCCACCGGGACCGCGAAGAAGACGACGGCCAAGAAGGCTCCGGCCAAGAAGACGTCGTCCACCGGCACCGCGAAGAAGACGACGGCCAAGAAGTCGCCCGCGAAGAAGACCACCTCGAGCACCGGCTCGACGGGCAGCACCACCAGCCAGTCCTGAGCCACGGCTCACCACGAGCGGCGGGTCCCCGACCGGGGCCCGCCGCTTCGTGCATCCGGTAGGGTCCAGGCGTGTTCGAGGTCGAGTCGGGTCTGATGCTGGTGCTGTCGCTCGCCTTGTTCGCGGTCAAGGCGTTCGCGCTCGTGGACTGCCTCACCCGCGCGCCCGCCAGGTTCGCCGTCGCCGACACGCTCCCGAAGAACTCGTGGCTCGTGATCCTGGGCCTCACGCTCGCGGCGCACCTGGTGCTCTGGAGCCCGCTCTCGCTGCTCAACCTCGTCGGCACGGTGGCCGCCCTGGTCTACCTCGCGCAGCTGCGCGGCAGCCGCGTCTGACCCTGCTCGGTCCGCTCGGTCCGCTCGGTGCGCGTGCGGCGTCCGGCCGGCGTCGGCGCCGTCGGCCTCAGGAGCCGAACGTGGGGGGCGCCTGGTCGAGCCGACCGGGGTGCAGCCAGCGCGTGATGATGACGCGGAGCATGCTGAGCGCGTCGTCGGCGCGCTCCTCGCCCGCGTCCTGGACCTCGGCGTGGGTGCGCAGGAGCGCCGCGAGCCACAGGCCCGCCTGGCCGGGGTCCAGCTCGCGGTCGGCGGTCCCGTCGCTCATGGCCCCCACCAGCAGCTCGGTCAGCTCGGCCTGCACGGCGTCGTCGACGTCGGCGCGCGCGTCGGCGATCACGTCGACCCGGTCGAGGAGGGCGTCCCAAGCGCTCATGGGGGCAGCGTAGTCGGCGCCTCGGCGAGCCTCGGAGCGCGTGGCGCCTAGAACATCTGTTCGAACTCGCCTACGATGCTCGAGTGTG
Organism: Aeromicrobium sp. 50.2.37; assembly: GCF_024655735.1. Classification (NCBI taxonomy): domain Bacteria; kingdom Bacillati; phylum Actinomycetota; class Actinomycetes; order Propionibacteriales; family Nocardioidaceae; genus Aeromicrobium; species Aeromicrobium sp. 50.2.37. The sequence continues at coordinate 5,153 of NZ_JANLGG010000047.1, read as the reverse complement.
GTTCCAGGGTTCGCTGCTCGACGTCGGCGACGAGGCCGTCGTCGGCCCGCTGGGTGCCTCGGTGCAGCGCAGGGAGCTCGCCCACGGCGCCTGGGTCGACGTCCGCCCGGGGTGGGTGCAGGGCGCCGACCCGTTGTTCCTGAGCCTGCAGACCGAGGTTCGGTGGCGCGCCGAGAAGCGGGAGATGTACGACGACACGGTCGACGTCCCGCGGCTGCTGGCGCACTACGGAGCGGGGGCCGTGCTGCCGCACCCGGCGCTCGACGACGCGCGCGAGGCGTTGAACCGGCACTACGGCGCCGAGCTGGGCGAGGACTTCGTGACGGCTGGGCTCTGCTACTACCGCGACGGTCGCGACAGCGTCGCCTGGCACGGCGATCGGATCGGCCGGGGCCGCAGCGAGGACACGATGGTGGCGATCCTGTCGCTGGGCGCACCGCGTCGGCTCAGCCTGCGCCCGACCGACCACGGCCCCGGCGACACCATCGGCTTCGTCGTGGGCCACGGCGACCTGCTCGTCATGGGTGGCTCGTGCCAGCGCACCTGGGAGCACGCCGTGCTCAAGACTGCGAGGCCGGTGGGCCCGCGGATCAGCGTGCAGTTCCGCCCCCGCGGCGTGCTCTGACGCGCTGCTTCCGGGCGCTTCCTCCCTCTCGCCGGGGTGGGGCAGTGGGAGGTAGGTGCGGCACCGAATCCAGGCCGTTCGAGGTGCCAGGCCTACCTCTGACGGGTCGATGGGGTGCCAGGCCTACCTCTGACGGGGCGATTCGGTGCCAGGCCTACCTCTGACGGCCAGGACCGGCCCGCAGCCCGAGGCGCGGGCGGCCGGCGGACCCCCGGGCACGACGAAGCCCCGCGACCAGGTGGTCGCGGGGCTCGTGGTCGAGCGGGGTCAGCGCGCGCGGCGCTGCAGGCGCTCGAGGTCGAGGATGACCACGGAGCGGGGCTCCAGGCGCAGCCAGCCGCGCGAGGCGAAGTCGGCGAGGGCCTTGTTGACCGTCTCGCGCGAGGCGCCGACGAGCTGGGCCAGCTCCTCCTGCGTGAGGTCGTGGTTGACGTGCACGCCGTCCTCGGCCTTGCGTCCGAAGCGGCTCGCGAGGTCGAGCAGGGCCTTGGCGACACGACCCGGGACGTCGGAGAACACCAGGTCGCCGACGACCTCGTTGGTGCGGCGCAGGCGTCCGGCCAGCTGGTTGAGCAGCGCCATCGCGACCTCGGCGTGGCTCGACAGGACCGGGGTGAGCGCCTCGTGGCTGAGGCTCTGCACCGTCACGTCGGTGACCGAGGTGGCCGTGGCCGAACGCGGCCCGGGGTCGAAGAACGACAGCTCGCCGAACATCTGTCCCGGCCCGAGGATCGCGAGCAGGTTCTCCCGCCCGTCGGGCGACGTGCGCCCGAGCTTGATCTTGCCGTCGGTGACGACGTACAGCTGGTTGCCGTCGTCACCCTCGTTGAAGAGGACCTCGCCACGCTTCAGGCTGAGCGGGGTCATCGAGGCCTCGAGGGCTCCTGCGGCATCGTCGTCGAGACCGGAGAAGAGCGGCGCTTGGCGCAGCACGTCGTCGTTCACAGGCATCCTTATCGGCTGTTGAGTCGGTCACAGTCTGTCCTACCAGGCGCCCGATTGCCACACGCCGGGCCGGTGTCGGTGTCGCCACGTACTCTGGCATCGTGCCGGACGTCGCCCTCGGGGGTTCCCCCAAGCCCACGACGAGCCTCGTGCGCCGGGCCCGCAAGACCCACCGGGTGCTCGCCGAGACCTACCCGGAGGCAGGCTGCGAGCTCGACTTCGCCACCCCGTTCGAGCTCCTCGTCGCGACCGTGCTGTCGGCGCAGACCACCGATCGGCGGGTCAACGCGGTCACCCCGGTCCTCTTCGCCGCCTACCCCGACGCCACCGCGCTCGCGGGCGCCCCGCGCGAGCACGTGGAGGAGATCATCCGGTCGACGGGCTTCTACCGGGCCAAGGCCGACAGCATCGTCCGGCTCGCCGCGGCCCTGGTCGAGCGGTTCGACGCCGAGGTGCCGCCCCGGCTGCGCGACCTCGTCACGCTGCCCGGGGTGGGCCGCAAGACCGCCAACGTGGTCCTGGGCAACGCCTTCGACGTGCCGGGCCTGACCGTCGACACGCACTTCGCACGTCTCGTGCAGCGCTTCGAGTGGGTCGACGCCGCGACGGCCAAGGACCCGGTCAAGACCGAGCATGCCGTGGCCGCGCTGTTCCCCCGCAAGGACTGGACGATGCTCAGCCACCGCCTCATCTGGCACGGGCGCCGCCGCTGCCACGCCCGCAAGCCGGCCTGCGGCGCCTGCCCGGTGGCCCACTGGTGCCCGGCCTACGGCGCCGGACCGACCGATCCCGTCGAGGCCGAGAAGCTGGTCACCACCCAGGGCCGCGCGTGAGGAGGCTCGCCATCGCCGTCGTCGCGACGGCGCTGCTGCTCACCGCCTGCAGCGACGTCGACACCGGGCCGGACAAGCCGACCTTCGGCGGCGCGGCCGGTTCGGGAGCCCCCGCTGGAGACCCCGACACCACCGCGGCCCGCGCCGCGGCCCAGGACGCCGGCATCCGTCCGTGCTCCGACCTGCGTCTCGACGACGCCCCCGCCTCCGGTGACGCCGCCCTGCCCGAGCTCGAGCTGGCCTGCCTCGGCGCCGACGGCGCGGTCGACCTCTCCCGCCTGCGCGGACCGGCGGTCGTGAACCTGTGGGCCAGCTGGTGCAAGCCCTGCCGCGAGGAGCTCCCGCTGCTCGCCCGGCTCGACGAGCAGGCCGGGGACCGGCTCACCGTCGTCGGGATCGACGTGCAGGACAGCGACCCCGAGGCGGCCGTGCGGCTCGCGTCCGACGCCGGCGTCACCTATCCCCAGCTCGTCGACCCGGACTCCACCACGCGCGGTCCGTTGCGCGTCGTCGGCCTGCCGCAGACGGTCTTCGTCGACGCGCAGGGAAGAATGGTCGCCACCGAGCGGGTCCCGTTCACCTCGTACGACGACCTGACCGCCGCCGTCCGTCAGCACCTGGAGGTCCAGCCGTGAGCCCTGAGGCCTCCGCGGGGCGCGCGCCGGCCGACGGCTCCGCGCCGTCCGGGCTGCCCGACTGGCTCGTGCCGCTCGCCGAGCTGGCCGGCTCGGTGCAGGCCGAGCAGCTGGCACCGCGCTTCCCGCACCCGCCGGCCGACGCCCGACCGGCCGCCGTCCTCATCTGCTTCGCCGACGGCGAGCACGGTCCCGAGCTGCTGCTCACCGAGCGCGCGCCGACGTTGCGCAACCACGCCGGACAGATCTCCTTCCCGGGCGGCGCGTGCGACCCGGGCGACGCCGACGCGGCGGCCACCGCCCTGCGCGAGGCCCAGGAGGAGGTCGGGCTCGACCCCGCCCAGGTCACGGTCTTCGGCACGCTCCCCACGCTCTGGCTGCCGCCCAGCAACTTCGCCGTCACCTCGGTGCTCGGCTACTGGTCGGCGCCGCGTCGGCTCGAGCCGGTCTCGGCGGCCGAGGTGGGGCACGTGATCCACCACCCGCTCCGGCTCCTCGTCGACCCCGACAACCGGTTCAGCGTCGAGCACCCGTCGGGCTGGCGCGGTCCGGCGTTCGAGATCGGCACCGAGATGCCGCTGTGGGGCTTCACCGCCGGCATCATCTCGAGGCTGTTCGAGCGGCTCGGCTGGGCCGAGCCGTGGGACGACACCGTGACCCGCCCCCTGCCCGAGCCGCCGGAGGTGTCGTCGTGAGCTCTCTCGACGTGATCATCGCCGTCCTGCTCGTGGCGTACGCCGTCTCCGGCTACGTCCAGGGGTTCGTGGTCAACATGGTGGCCACCGCGGGCCTCGTGCTCGGCGGCATCGGTGCCATCTGGTTGGTCCCGCGCCTGCTCGACCGGCAGGACCCCTCGCTGACCACCTCGCTGCTGGGGCTCGGCATCGTCATCGGCGCGGCGGCCGTCGGGCAGGCGGTCGGCACCTACGTCGGCACCGACCTCCGGGGCGGCCTCAGGGCCTCGCCCCTGCGCACGGTCGACGCGGTCGGTGGTGCAGCGCTGAGCATGGTCGCGGTCCTCGTCGCGTCGTGGGCGCTCGGCTACGCGGTCAGCGGCACCTCCATCCCGTACCTGGCCAAGGCGGCGCGCGACTCCACCGTGCTGGCCAAGGTCGACTCGGTCATGCCCGGTGCCGCCACCGACACGCTGCGCGCCTTCAGCCGGACCCTCGACGCCAACCTCTTCCCGCGCTACATCGACCCGTTCGCCGACGAGACCATCACGGCCGTCGGACCGCCCGACGACACGACGCTCTCGCAGCCGGGGGTGCGTGAGGCGTCGCGCAGCGTCGTCAAGATCCTCGGCTCGGCCGAGTGCGGCCGGGGCATCGAGGGGTCGGGCTTCGTGTACGCCCCCGGTCGCGTCATGACCAACGCCCACGTCGTGGCCGGGGTCGACGACCCGGTCGTCACGGTCGAGGGCGACCGGCGTCTCGACGGACGCGTCGTGGTCTTCGACCCCGAGCTCGACCTCGCCGTGATCGCCACCGACGACCTCGGCGTGCCCGAGCTCGAGCTCGACACCTCGGGTGTGGCCGGCCAGGAGGCAGCCGTGCTCGGCTACCCCGAGAACGGGCCGTTCGACGCGCGAGCGGCCCGCATCCGCTCGCAGCTCACGCTGCGCAGTCCCGACATCTACGACCGTGGCCAGGTGCTGCGCGAGGCGTTCTCGGTGCGCAGCCTGGTCCGCTCCGGCAACTCCGGCGGGCCGCTCGTGAGCACCGACGGCACCGTGCTCGGCGTCATCTTCGCGGCCTCGGTGTCCGACAGCTCCACCGGCTACGCCGTCACCGCCGAGCAGGCGCAGGACGACGCACGCGAGGGTGTCTCCGCCGAGCGGGCCGTCGACACGGGGAGGTGTGCCTGATGCGCGGCCTCCTGGCCACGGTGGCCGGACTCGTGGCCGTGGTGGCCCTGGCCGTCGCGCTCCCCGCCGCCTGGACGAGCACCTACGTCGAGGACGAGGAGGGGTTCGTCTCCCTGTCGCGCGACGTGACCGGCACCGCCGCGGTGCGCGACAGCGCCGCGGCTCTCGTGGCCGACCGGCTCGTGGAGCAGGCCGGCCTGCCCCCACAGGTGGCCGAGTCCGGCCGCCGCCGGCTCGAGCAGGCCGCC
>NZ_JANLGG010000046.1:0-13982 GCF_024655735.1 Aeromicrobium sp. 50.2.37 | reverse complement strand
CGTCACCGCCGTCGGGGGCCACGAGCAGGCTGGTCCCCAGGCCGCCGACCACGACGACCACGCACGCGGCGGCCGCGCCCCCCAGCACGCGCCGGGCTCGACGGCCGCGACGCGCCACGTCGGCGTCCACCTGGTCCATCACGCCCTGGCGCATCCGGCCGACCCGCTCGTCGCCGAGGCCGTCCAGGTCCTCGTTCCCACGTCCGGTCATGACGTCTCCCTCATCGCGCGCAGGTCGGCGCGGAGCCGGCCGCGCAGTCGGTGCAGACGGTTGCGGACCACGGCGTGGGTCACGCCGAGCTCACGCGCCGCCTGCTCGTAGCTGTGTTCGCCGTCGATGCACAGGGCGTACAGCCGCCGGTCCAGCTCGCCAAGGGCCGCGACCGCGGCGTCGATCTCGACGCGAGCCAGCTCGGCCTCCACCGTCGACTCGACGTCGTGCCGGGCGGGGAGGTCCTCGTCGAGCTCCGCGGTGCGGCGTCGCGCCGCCTTGCGGGCCGCGTTCATGGCCACCTGGCGAGCGGTCACGAGCAGCCACGGCAGCACGGACCCGTCCACCAGTCGGATCGTGCGCGAGCGACGCCACGCGACCACGAAGGTCTCCTGGGTGACGTCCTCGGCCGCGTCGGCGTCGCGCACGACGCGGAAGGCCTGCCAATAGACGGCCCGGACGTGACGGTCGTAGAGCGTGCCGAACGCGTCGCGGTCACCGGTGCCGGCTCGCTGGAGCAGGCCGGCGTCCGTGTCGGCGTCGTCGCCGGTCTCGGACGTGTGGGGCCTGCTCACGGGGGCCTCCTGGCGGGTGGTCACGACCGGTACATGTCGGTGGACGTCACATCGTCTCACCGGCGTCGCCCTGTGGACCCGAACTAGGATCGGTCCATGCACCCCGTCCGCGCCGCCGTCGTCGCGCTCGCGAGCGCCGTGCTGCTCACCGCGTGCACCGCGCCCCCACCTGCAGCTGGCGGTGGCGAGCAGTTCGCTGCGGCACGCCTCCCCCTGCTGGAGGCCGCCCCGGAGCCGCCCCCGGAGCCGCCGAAGCCCGACGTGAGTCGCACGATGTTCGCCGCAGCGACGCTCTCGTCCTTCGCGGGGCCGCTCGACGCGTGCCGTGGCCCCGTCGCCATCGACGTGCAGGAGGCGGGCCGACCACTCCTGGTGTCCGAGCACGACTACTGCGGTGGGGCGGCGTGGATCCCGGCGCTCGGTCCTGGCGACACCGTCGAGCTCGACGGGCCAGGTGTCGAGGCCGGGCTCTACGAGGTCTCGGTCGTCGACCGTCACCAGCGCCGCAACGTGTACGTCAAGGACCTTCGACCGGACGCCGACGTGGTTCTCCAGACCTGCCTGTCGAAGACGCAGCTGGTCCTCGTCGCGCTGACGAAGGTCCCGGACGCGTCGGTCTGAGGGCCGATCGTGGCCCACGTGCCACGACGGGAAGGACTAGTCCTTCGCGGCCGACGTCGCCTCACGATGCTCCGGACGGTGCCTGGTCGGCGCCCCGGGTCACGGGAGCAAGGCGCTCGACCGATCGGCTGCAGTGCCCGACGAGGCCCGGAAACACAGAGAGAAACGTAAGCGGCTCGGTCTCTCGCGTGACCTCGAGTGTGCCTCGTTGGCGCACGCTGGACCTGCACGAGGTCGAACGCGCCATAGTCCATTGGGACCAGGGAAAGATGGCCCGTAACTTCCAGGACATCTCGGGACTTTAGGCCCTACCTTCTTCTCAGGGAGCGCCACCAACAGGGGTGGCGGAGCGGCCGGGAGACCGGGGCTCACCATTCTGAGGGAGAACACCATGTACGCACTTTCGACTGTCATCGCCTACCTGACCACGGCCAAGATCCGCCGCGACGAGCGTGGCGCCACCGCCGTCGAGTACGGCCTGCTCGTGGCGCTGATCGCCGGAGTGATCATCGCCGTCGTCCTGACCCTGGGCGGAAAGATCTCGGGCGCCTTCTCGGGCGTCAACTCGCAGCTGCCGGCCGCGCCGGCGGCGTCGGCGACCCCCTGATCTTCGCGATCGGGCGGCGCCGCGTGCTCGGGCTCGAGGCGCCGCCCGCCGATCACCACGAGCGGTCCTGAGGAACTGAGGCCTCGGCATCGACTCTCGTCACCCACCGGAGAGGGAGCCCGGAGGGCGGCACAGCAAGCAACAGGGTGAGGGACCGTCCCGCGACGGGGTGCACAGGCATCTCGGGGCGTCCTGTCTGGCGTCCCCACCACCCCTCACGGTCCGGGGTCATGGACCGTGCGCTTCACGAGAACAGGGAGATCTTCGTGAACAAGCAACTTCTGGCCATCGGTGCAGCCGTGCTGCTGGCCGTGCTCGGGTTCGCCGCCCTCTTCGCCTACGCGAAGGGTGCCGACGACCGAGCCTTCGAGGGGACCGAGCGCACCACGGTGCTGCGGGTCACCCAGGAGGTGGCGACCAAGACGCCGGCCTCCGAGCTGAGTGCGGCCGTCGAGGCCGTCGAGCTGCCCAAGGCGGCCGTCGTCCCCGGCGCCGTCACCGACCTGTCCGAGGTCGAGGGCCTGGTCACGCGCGGCGTGCTCGTGCCCGGCGACCAGCTGACCGCCGCCAAGTTCGCCCAGGCCGACGACGTGAAGGGCGACACCGCCGTGCCCAAGGGCATGCAAGAGCTCTCGTTCCTGGTCGAGGGGCAGCGGATCGTCGGCGGTGCCCTGGTGCCCGGCGACACGATCGGTGTGCTTGCCAGCTACAGCGGCAGCACCGCCATGGCGGTCGACGGCGTCCTGGTGCTCGGGGTCGACGCCGGCGTCGGTGACGGCCAGAGCGCGGCCGGTGCCACCGTGACGGTGGCGGTGAAGACCGCCGACGCCACGAAGATCGTCAACGCCATGGAGTTCGGCAAGGTCTGGGTGACCAAGCAGAACGACGACACCGACACCGGTGGCGGTGGCGTCATCACGGCCGACGAGGTGCTGGACCGATGAGCCTCGTCCTGATCGTCGGCGGCGACGACGAGCTCGCTGCCCGGGTGGAGTCCACCATCGGCCACCAGTGCGTGACGCTCGGTGCCGACGCGCTGCAGGGGGACTCCACGAGCTTCCTGCGCGGCCTCGACCCGACCGTCATCCCGGACGCCATGATCCTCACCTCCGCGGTGCCGCTCGCGGCCTCGATGGCGCTGGCGCGCGAGGTCGCGGCGGTCCGGCCCGACGTCGACCTGGTGCTGGTCGCCGCGACCGAGAAGGAGATCATGCTCGAGGCCATGCGGTCGGGCATCCGCGACGTGGCTCCGAGCATCGACGACCCGAGCCTGATGGCTGGGCTGCGGTCGCGGCTCGACGCCCGCGCGCCGACCTCGCCCGGCGACCCGCTCAAGCTGGCCCCCAAGACGACCCCGGTGGACTTCCGATCCCGCACCATGACGGTGTTGTCACCGAAGGGCGGCGTGGGCAAGACCAGCATCTCGACGAACCTGGCGGTCTCGTTGGCGCAGCAGTCGCCGATGGAGGTCGTGCTGGTCGACCTGGACCTGCAGTTCGGCGACGTCTCGACGGTGCTGGACCTGCGGCCGGCGCACACGCTCGAGGACGCCTTCGGTCCCGGAGCGCACGACAACCTGCTGCTCAAGACGTACCTGACGGTCCACGACGCCGGCTTCTTCGTCCTCTGCGGCGCCGAGAGCCCGGCCGCCAACGACCACGTGACCGCCGAGCAGGTGAGCGCACTGGTACGGCAGCTGCAGGAGCAGTTCCGTTACGTGGTCCTGGACACGGCCGCCGGTCTGGAGGACGCGACGCTCGGTGCACTCGAGGCGAGCGACGACGCCATCCTCGTCTCGACGATGGACATCGCCTGCCTGCGCGGCGTGCGCAAGGAGATCGAGCTGCTGGACGAGCTGTCCCTCATGCCGGCCTCGCGCCACGTCGTGCTCAACTTCGCCGACAAGCAGTCGGGGCTGAAGGTGAAGGACGTGGAGGCGCTGCTGGGTGTGCCGGTGGACCTGGTGCTGCCGCGCGCCAAGGAGGTGCCGGTCGCCTCGAACAAGGGCGTGCCGCTCGTCGTCACCAGCAAGTCGAGCCCGTTCGTCAAGGCGGTCAAGTCGCTGTCAAAGAAGATCTACGACCGCGCCCGCGCCACCGAGGGCAAGCAGGGTCACAAGCGGCTGGAGGTGGCGTGACCATGCGGCTGAGTGACCGTCTCGCGAACGCGCGGGAGAGCAGCACCCACGCGACGTCGATCGTCGAGGAGGAGCTGCAGGAGGTCGAGGCGACCGGTGCTCTCGGTGACGCCTACGCGACCATGAAGGCGCGTGCGTCCGAGGCCCTCCTCGACCGGATCGGGGCCCGCATCAACGACCCGAGCCTGACGGAGGAGCAGCTGCACACCTTCGTGCGCGAGGAGCTGACCGCCGTCATCGAGGGCGACCAGCAGCTGCTGCTGAGCTCGGAGGAACGGCGTCGGCTGGTCCGCGACGTCGAGGACGACGCGATCGGCCTCGGTCCGCTGGAGCGCATGCTCGAGGACGACAGCATCACCGAGATCATGGTCAACCGCTTCGACCAGGTCTACGTGGAGCGTCGTGGCCGGCTGACCCAGGTGGCCACCCGGTTCGCCTCCGAGGAGCACCTGCGCCGCGTGATCGAGCGCATCGTCAGCAAGGTCGGTCGGCGCATCGATGAGTCGTCGCCGCTCGTGGACGCTCGGCTCCCCGACGGGTCCCGCGTGAATGCGGTCATCCCGCCGCTTGCCGTCGACGGCTCGTCGCTGACGATCCGCAAGTTCAGCAAGGACCCCTTCACGGTCAGCGACCTCATCGGCTTCGGCAGCATGACCGAGCAGATGGCCCAGCTCCTGCACGCGTGCGTCCAGGCCAAGCTGAACATCCTGGTCAGCGGCGGCACCGGCACCGGAAAGACGACGCTGTTGAACGTCCTCAGTCGGTTCATCCCGGCGGGGGAGCGGATCGTCACGATCGAGGACGCCGTGGAGCTCAACCTCCAGCAGCCGCACGTGGTGCGCATGGAGGCGCGCCCGGCCAACATCGAGGGCAGTGGCGAGGTGACCATCCGCGACCTGGTGCGCAACTCGCTGCGCATGCGACCCGACCGCATCGTCGTCGGTGAGTGTCGTGGCGGCGAGGCGCTCGACATGCTGCAGGCGATGAACACCGGCCACGACGGCTCGTTGTCCACGCTGCACGCCAACTCGCCCCGCGACGCGATGTCGCGGCTCGAGACGCTCGTGCTCATGGCGGGGATGGACCTGCCGCTGCGCGCCATCCGGGAGCAGGCCGCCAGCGCGGTCGACCTGATCGTGCAGATCCAGCGGCTGCGCGACGGGACGCGCCGGGTGGTCAACGTGACCGAGGTGATGGGTCTCGAGGGTGACACCGTGGTGCTGCAGGACATCTTCACCTTCGACTTCGCCGCCGGGGTGGACGAGCACGGCACGTTCCGCGGCAACGCAGTGCCGACCGGGATCCGACCGCGGTTCAGCGAACGCTTCGAGGACCATGGCATCGCCTTCGACCTGGACAACCTGGTGCGCCAGGCGAGGGTGGGGTGACGAGCATGCTGGTCATCGGAGCGGTCCTCGTGCTCGCCGCGGTCTTCTGCGGCTACCTCGCCGTGGTGGGGATGCCCGAGACGCGCGGCACGCGGGGCCGGGTCGCCGAGTACTCGGTCGTCGAGCGCAAGCCCCTGTTCAGACGAATGAACGACACCGCCGTCTCGACGGTGGAGGGGGTGCTGAGCCGTCGGGGGTGGCGGCCCTTCACCTCCGACGAGCTCGAGCTGGCCGGCATGAGGACATCGGTCGCCGCGCTCGTGGTGCTGGTCATCGCCCTCGGTGGTGCGACCTTCTCCGGGCTGGTCGCCCTGCAGCTGCCCGCGCTGCTCGCGTTCGTCGTCTCGTTGCTGGTGCCCGGTGCGGCCAAGGTCGTCGTCCGCGCCAAGGTGACGCGACGGCGCAAGCGGTTCGCCGGCCAGCTCGGCTCGCTGCTGCAGATGATGGCGTCCTCGTTGCGGGCCGGTCAGAGTCTCCCGTCGGCCATGGACTCCGCGTCACGCGACGCGGACTCACCGATGGCCGAGGAGCTGACGCGCGTGGTCAACGAGTACCGGATCGGCCGCGACCTGGTGGACGCGATGGAGCAGGTCGCCGAGCGGATGCAGTCCGAGGACTTCCGTTGGATCGCCCAGGCCATCGAGGCCCAGCGCGCGACCGGCGGCAACCTCAACGAGATCCTCGACCAGGTGGCCGAGACCATCCGCGAGCGGCAGCACATCCGCGAGCAGGTGTCGGCTCTGTCGGCCGAGGGTCGGATCTCCGCGTACATCCTCATGGCCCTCCCGGTTGGAATCGGGGTCTACTACTCGATGGTCGCGCCCGATCGCATGGGCCTGTTCATCGATTCCGGCATCGGCAAGCTCATCCTGCTCGGCTGCGGCGTCATGTACGTGCTGGGCGGCTTCTGGATGCGCTCCATCGTGCGGATCGAGTTCTGACATGGTTCTCCTCGCAGCAGTCCTCCTGCTCATGGCCCTCGGCCTGGCACTCGTGGGCGTGGGTGTGGTGGGCATGCCGGGGGGCGGAGCGGTCCGCAAGCGGGTCAAGACCTTGACCCGCGTGCCCGAGTCCGTGTCGGAGAGCGGTGTGCAGAAGGTCGACGAGACGCGTGCCGACCTGTGGGAGCGCTTCACGCCCAGCACGCTGCTCAAGAGGCTCGAGCGGAACATGGTGCTCGCCGGGCACCCCGAGGGGTGGACCCGGGAGCGCGTGGTCCTGATGAAGCCGGCCGGGGCGCTCTTCGGCCTGCTCTTCGGCTCTCTGATCGTCAGCAAGACCGAGCACCCGCTCATGCCGCTGGTCGCGGTCGCCGCCGTGGTGCTGTGCTACTTCGTGCCGGACCTGCTCGTGTACAACTACGCGATCAAGCGCCAGGAAGAGATCCAGAAGGCCCTGCCCGACCTGCTCGACCAGGTCGTCATCTCGCTCGAGGCCGGTGTCGGGTTCGAGGCGGCGCTGGCCAAGGCTGGGGAGCGCGGACGGGGTCCGCTCAACGACGAGCTCATGCGACTCATGCAGGACATGAGCCTGGGCATGTCGCGGAAGGAGGCCTACCTGTCGCTCGCCGAGCGGACGTCGGTCGACGAGCTGCGCACCTTCTGCAAGGCCGTGGTGCAGGCCGAGGAGTTCGGCGTCTCCATCGCGAGCGTCGTGCGGAGCCAGGCGAAGGAGATGCGGCTGAGCCGGCGCCGCCGGGCGGAGGCCAAGGCCCAACAGGTCCCGGTCAAGATCCTCATCCCCCTGATGACCTGCATCCTGCCGGTGCTGTTCGCCATCGTGATGGGGCCGGCCGTCGTCTACGCCTACGCCATCAACTGACCATCCAGACCACAACTGAAGACGCCCGGCTCACGCCGGCCCCAAGCTCCCCGGACCGCGGTTTCCCTGTTGCCCCGGTCCGGGGCCTCAGCGGGCCGTCCCCGACTCCCGTCGGGGGCGGCTCGCTCTGTGTTCTCAGCGCCTGATTCACGGGCGCGCTCGCCCGGGAGGTGACGCCCGCCACTTGACAGAGGTCAGGGGGTTGTCAAGTGGCTTGACAGTTAGTACCTTTCTGTCAAGTGATCCGCGCCGCACCCCGCAGCGTCGCGACCGGCAGCAGGAGGTAAACCATGACGATCTCGGCCACCGTCGACGGCCGCACCGTCGAGTGGAACGACAGAAAGCGCCATCTGTGGATCATGGGCGCGATCATCCCGCTCATCCCGCTCACCATGTGGGGCATGTACGCCGCCACCGGGTGGAGCGGCGTGTGGTTCTTCGGTCCGTTCTTCGTGTTCGTCCTCATCCCGCTCTTCGACCTGATGGCCGGGCTCGACCCGAACAACCCGCCGGACGAGCTCATCGAGGCGCTGGAGGAGGACCGCTACTACCGCTGGGTCACCTACGCGTTCATCCCGCTCCAGCTCGTCGGCTTCATCTGGGGCGCCTACCTGCTCGGCGGCGGCACGCTGCCCGGCATCCCCGATCCGCTGAGCGTCCTCGAGAGGATCGGCCTGGCCACGGGCCTCGGCATGGTCGCCGGCATCGGCATCAACACCGCCCACGAGCTCGGCCACAAGAAGGAGGAGCACGAGCGCTGGTTCGCCCGCATCGCGCTCGCGCAGACCTTCTACGGCCACTTCTACATCGAGCACAACCGGGGCCACCACGTGCGGGTCGCCACCCCCGAGGACCCGGCCAGCAGCCGACTGGGCGAGACGGTCTGGGAGTTCATGCCGCGCACCGTCCTGGGCAGCCTGAAGAGCGCCTGGTCGCTGGAGAAGAAGCGCTTCGCCAGGCTCGGCAAGAGCCCGTTCAGCCTGAGGAACGACGTCATCAACGCCTGGGCCTTCAGCGTGGTCCTCTGGGGCGCACTCACCGTCGCCTTCGGCCCCGAGATCCTGCCCTACCTCGTGCTCCAGGCCGTCCTCGGCATCTGGCTGCTCGAGTCGGTCAACTTCCTCGAGCACTACGGCATGAAGCGTCGCAAGCTGGAGTCCGGCCGCTACGAGCGGGTCAACCCCTCGCACAGCTGGAACAGCAACAACATCGGCACCAACGTGCTGCTCTACCACCTGCAGCGGCACAGCGACCACCACGCCAACCCGACGCGTCGCTACCAGGCCCTGCGCGACTTCAAGGAAGCTCCTGTGCTCCCCACCGGGTACGCCGGCATGATCGTCGCGACGTGGATCCCGGCCGTGTGGCGTCGGGTCATGGACCAGCGCGTGCTGTCGCACTACGACGGCGACGTGTCCCAGGCGAACCTGCATCCGCGCATGGCGGACCGGTACCGGGCGCGCTACGGTTCCGCGACCGCCACCGACCTCGAGGGAGCCGCCTGACATGGCCCGCTTCATCTGCCCGAACTGCGAGTACGTGTACGACGAGACCGTCGGTGACCCGCGCGAGGGCTGGCCGCCCGGGACGGCGTTCGCCGACGTCGACGAGGACTGGACCTGCCCCGACTGCGGCGTGCGTGAGCAGGTCGACTTCGTGCCCGAGGCCGAGTTCACCGGCAACGACCAGGACGGCAACATCATCAGTGCCGAGACGCGGGCCGCCCGGGCGCGCGAGCAGGCGGACCAAGCCCGGAATCACCAAGCACAGCAAGGAGCGCAGCAGTGAAGGTGTGGGAGTGCCAGCAGTGCGGATTCATCTACGACGAGGCCCAGGGCTGGGAGGAGGAAGGCTTCCCACCGGGCACGAAGTGGGAGGACATCCCCGACGACTGGACCTGCCCGGACTGCGGCGCGGCCAAGGCCGACTTCACGATGACGCAGGTCGGCTGAGTCGATGACCGCGACCACGGACCGCTTCGTGATCGTCGGCGCCGGCATCGCGGGCGTCAGCGCGGCCGGCGCAGCGCGTCTGGCCGGCTTCGAGGGCGAGATCGTGCTGATCGGCGACGAGCCGGAGCTGCCCTACCGTCGGCCCCCGGTCTCGAAGGAGGTCGTGCGGGGCGAGAAGGGTCCTGACGACATCCGCATCCGCAAGGCCGAGTGGTACGAGCAGCAGCGCGTCGACCTGCGCACGGACCAGGCGGTCGCGTCCGTCTCCGTGGAGGACCATGCGGTCATGCTGGCCTCGGGCGAGGTGGTCGACTACGGGAGCCTCCTGCTCGCCACCGGCGGCTCGGCGCGCACGCTCGACGCCGTCACCACCGAGGCGGGTGCCGCGGGCGTGCGGACGCTGCGGTCGCTCGCCGACGTCGACGGCATCGTCTCCGCCCTCGGGCCCGGCCGACCCCTCGTGGTCGTCGGCGCCGGCCTGATCGGGTCCGAGATCGCCGCCAGCGCACGGGAGCGAGGTGCGGAGGTGACACTTCTCGAGGCCGCCGCGTCGCCGCTGCCGCACCTGCTGCCGCCGGCTCTCGGCGACTTCTACGCCGCGCTCCACGCCGAGCAGGGGACCCACCTGCACTGCGGGGTGGAGGTCACCTCCATCGACGCCGGCACCGGGGAGTCCGTCGGGCACACCGTCGTGACCGCCGCCGACGGTCGTGCATGGTCCGCGCCCGTCGTGGTGGTCGCCGTCGGCATGGCGCCGAACAGCCGGCTCGCGGTCGAGGCCGGCATCGAGGTCGAGGGTGGTGCCGTCGTGGTCGACGACCACGGCCGCACGAGCGCCCCCGACGTGTTCGCCGCCGGCGACGTCGCCCTGCTCCCCAGCGGGGTGCTCGGCGGCATGCACCGCGTGGAGCACTGGCAGGGAGCGCAGAACCACGGCGCCGCGGTCGGCAAGGTCGTGGCCGGCCAGGACCTGGCCTTCGACGAGGTCCCGTGGTGCTGGTCGGACCAGTACGGACACACGCTGCAGGTGACGGGCTGGCCGGCCGCCGGGCACGACGTCGCCCTGCGCGGCTCGCTCGAGGCGCGCGACTTCACGGCGTTCTACCTGGACGGCGGCGTGCTTCGTGGTGCCGTGGCGCTGGGCCGCCCTGCCGACGTGCGGCTCGCGCGCCGGTGGATCGCCGACGGTGCGCGGCCCGAGCCCGGCCTGCTCGTGGACTCCGACGACCTCACGGAGGCGCTCACCGAGGTGCCGGCGTGACCGTCGCCGCCGGCCTTGGCGCCGCGACGTACGGTGCCGTCGTGCCCTCCATGCGCGAACGCCTCCTCGACGCGGCCCAGCACGTCGTCGAGTCCGAGGGATGGAGCGCGATCACGATGTCGCGGATCGCCCGGCTGGCCGGAGTGAGTCGTCAGACCGTGCACAACGAGCTCGGCACCAAGCACGCCCTGGCGCAGGCGCTGGCGCTGCGGGAGCTGGACCGCTTCCTCGCCGTCGTGCGTGACCGCCTGCGAGAGGCTGAGGACATCGTGTCCGGCGTCCGGGCGGCGTGCCGCGGCGCCCTCGAGCTGGGGGAGCGCAGCGTCCTGGTCCGCACGATCGTCACGTCGGTCCCCTCCGAGCAGGACGGCGACCTGCTGGCGATCCTCACCACGGAGTCCGGCGAGATCGTGGAGGCGGCGTCGGCCGTGGTCAAGGCCGAGCTGGTCGACCAGTTCTCGCCCCTGCCGTTCGCCGACGCCGAGCTCGACGTGGCCGTCGAGGTGGTCGTGAGGCTGGTGCTCTCCTCGATCACGCGACCGTCCAAGCCGGCCCACGAGGCGGCCGACGAGGTGGCCTGGATGCTGGGTCTGGCCATCGCCGGGCGCGAGGCGGCGGGCTCCGCGATGGCTGCTCCTGGTTCCGGACCTAGATCCAGCGGCTGAACCACATCCGGCGGTACCAGGCGTCGTAGGAGATCAGCGCGTCGGTCCAGATCGGGTGGAAGAACCAGAACAGGGCCACCGTGGCCACCACGAGCAGGCCCACCACCAGCCCCACGGCGTAGCGCTGACGCGCTGTGGCGGCTGCTCGCCGCGCCTCGTCGACCAGCAGGCAGATGGCGATGATCATGAACGGGAGCACGACCACGGCGTAGAAGCTGAAGATCGGTCGGTCGGTGCTGAGGAACCAGGGCAGCCAGCCCGCGGCGACGCCGACCACCGGCACCGCCCAGCGACCGTCGCGGGTCCGGAACCACGCGACGACCGAGGCGATCACCGCGAGGGACCCGGTCCACCACACGGCGGGGTTCCCGAGGGCGGTCACCACCCGCATGCACGACGAGTCGGCCGGAGCGCCGCAGGTGGCGGCGGGCAGGTCGTTCTGCGCGTCGAAGGCCACCGGCCGTTCGAGCACGAGCCAGCCCAGCGGGTTCGAGGCGTAGGGATGCGTCTTGCCCGCGAGGTAGTCGCCGGTGTGGAAGTCGAACAGCATCGCGTGGAAGTGCCAGAGGGACCGGAAGGCATCGGTGATCCCACCGAGCGTCCCGGGGCTGGGAGACGTGACGTAGGCGCCCCACGACGGATCGCCCAGGCCGTAGCGCTCGGCGTACAGCTCGTGGTGGAGCAGGAACCCGGTCCACGACACGAGGTAGACCACGAGGGTCACGCCGACGATCGTGACGAAGGCCGGCAGTCCGGTGACCAAGGTCGTGCGGACCCAGCCGAAGCGTGGCCCCGACGACCCGGTCTCACGTGCGTGGCTGCGTCGGGCGAGCACCTCCCAGGCCACGACGACGAGGCCGAACGCGGCCAGTGCGTAGAGGCCGCTCCACTTCGTGGCCGTCGCCATCCCGAAGCACAGTCCGGCGGCGAGCTGCCAGGGTCGCCAGGGCCGGTGGCGGTCGAGCCGTGCGCGGACGGCGTCGCGATCGGCGACGAGGCAGGCCACGGCGGCGACCACCCAGAAGGCGAGGAACACGTCGAGCAGGGCGGTGCGCGACATCACGAGGTGCATGCCGTCGAGGCACAGGAGCAGCCCGGCCAGGCAGCCCACCCACGTCGACCCGGTGAGTCGGCGCACGAGCCGGGCCAGCACGAGGACGGTGAGGGCGCCGACGACGGCGGCCGAGACGCGCCACCCGAAGGAGTCCATGCCAAACAGCTGCTCACCGAGCGCGATGAGCCACTTGCCGCCGTCGGGATGGGCGATGTAGGCGGGCTGGCCGGTCATCAGGTCCGCGAGGTCGCCCGCCACGATCTTGTCGTTGGCGTCCTCGACGAAGTCCTGCACGTAGCCGTGCTGCAGCAGCGAGTACGCGTCCTTGGCGTAGTAGGTCTCGTCGAAGACCAGCAGGTTCGGCCGTCCGAGGTGCCACAGCCGCAGCACCAGCGCGAGCACCGCCACGGACAGCGGGCCCACCCACCCCACGACGCGCTCCCGCTCCCACCCTCGCACCCGCCCATCCTGCCAGCCCCCACGAGCGGTGACTTCTCCACCGAATGGCGTGTTCCCGCACCGGCGGTGAGAATTCCACGCACTCGGTGCTGAGACGGTGGAATCCTCACCGCTCGACGGGCTCGATGCCGTCGAACCCCTTCAGGCGGACCAGCGGCTCGGCGGTCAGTGCCTCCCACAGGTCGCCGAACACGGGCGGCGGCCCCTCGTAGCCGGCCCGCACCATGGCGCGGTGGACCTCGAGGACGGTGGTCCTCGGCTGGGTCAGCATCCTCGTCGTCACCTGCACGTAGTGCCACGAAGCGTCGCGCAGGCCGCCGTAGCGGTGGATGTCCCGCTGGAACTGCTGCGTGCTCAGGGCGTGCTGCCGACCTTCGAACTCGACGACCAGACGGATCGACCGGTAGACCAGGTCGCCGCGGGCGAGGAACCGACCGGACTGGTCGTGGACGTCGGCGTTCACCTCGGGGACGGGCAACCCGGCAGCGACCAGAAGACACCGCAGGTGACTCTCCGGGAGACTCGCTGCCCGTCCGTCGACCATCGGCAACCACTGCTCGACGCGACTGCTCGCGGTGCGCCAGTGCTGATCTCGCAGGAGGTGACGGAGCAGGTCGAGCCGCAGGTGATCCCGATGAAGGAGCCAGTCGGCCACCTGGACGATCTCCAGCGGGGTGAGCTCGGCCGCGGCCATGAGGAAGGCGCCCTCGACATCGACCGATCCCTCCCGGTGGGGTGGCATGCGGGAGGTGCGGTGGACGAAGATCCGCTGGAACCGGAGGTGGTGGTCGCGGGCCAGCGTGAAGCGGAGTGGCACGAGGTCGTCGATCTCCAGTCCGAGCGGCACCAGCCGGGTCAGATGGCTGAGACAGGCGTCGTCGGGAAGAGCGAGACGGGCCGCAGCGATGAGGGTGTTGGCGTCGAGAACCGTGTCGCGATGCCGGTAGACCCGCGGGAACTCCTCGACGAAACGCCTGTGCTCGAGCATGCGAGCGGTGACGCCGACGGCCATGGCCTCGTCGCGGTGGAAAGCACGTCCTACGAGGGTGTTCGGAAGTGGGCTGGGGTGGCGCATTCCTCCATCCGACTCGGCTGGAGGCCAGGACGCGAGGGGTCCGGGCGCGCCTGTGGAGTACGTCCGTCGTCGGCCTCTTCGCCCCTGTGGACACGATCGAGCGGTGGGGGGGGGGGGGGGGGGGGGGGGGGGGGGGGGGGGGGGGGGGGGGGGGGG